>CAYWJE010000177.1:0-7648 GCA_964458525.1 uncultured Verrucomicrobiota bacterium | reverse complement strand
CCTCCCAGCACTACGCCGGGACACCCTGCCCTGCGGAGTCCGGACTTTCCTCCCCCATTCGCAAGCGATGGGAGCGATCGTCCGCCCGCCGTCCGACATTATCTATTCAGTCCAGTATAATAAGCGTCCGCAGAAGCTGCATGATATCATGGCAGCTTCCTTCTTCACATCGTTCACAAGCTGTGGAGTCAGCTTCATGTGGCAGGCGCCGCATGTTCCGCTTTCATCCATTCCGGCCAGCGCCAGGTCGCTCTTCTTCTTCATCACAAGATTATAGCGTGCCAGCCACGATGCATCAATGCCGTTCGTTGCGGCATCCCTTTCGCCCTGGAGCTGTTTCAGCTCGGCATCCAGCCCGGCGCGCCTCTGGTCGAGAGCGGCAATTTCCAGTTTTGCCCTGCCCTGGTCGCCCTTTATGGCACCCTCGGCCGCGGCAACCTTTGTCTCCGCCCGCTCGACCTGCTCCATCAGCTCAATTTCCCTGTCTTCCACTCCGCCGATCTTCTCCTCGGCACTGGCTATCTCCTGGTTCAGCGCCTTATACTCGGTGTTCGACTTGATCTGGAACTGCTGCTCCTTCAGCTTTTTAATATGCTGGCGCTCGGTATCTATCTCGACTTCCAGCTTGCGCACCGCCGCCTTGGCCGTCTTCAGGCCCTCCTTCGCCGTCTCAAGCGCTCCGCTCCGGCTCTCGGCTGCGGTCTCGATTGCCTTCTGCGCATGGGGAATATCCTCAAGCTCAAGATTGCACCGCGCTATTTTCATGTCGAGCTTCTGGACAACCAGCAGCTTCTCTATAATCTGTCTTGTAGATTGATTTTTCATACGCAGGATTCTACGTTCACATCCGCCCATTAACAAGAAAAACTTTTCCCGGAGTGGGAATTTCACCATGAAGAACATGAATGAAAGACACCTCTTTATTGGTGTCACGTCTATAAAGAAGAAACATGACACTGGGCACATGTGCGATCAGGTGAAAAAATGTCCGGACTCCCCGGTCTTGCCTCAGGGACCGCATGCGTCCCCCGTGGCACGAGCGAGGACGCGCATGCCACAATCTTTTATCCTGACAATCTTCTTGCTGTTCTTCAAGGTTCGTATATAATGAATTACCAAACACACAAAAGGAGCCATTGCATGTCGAATCGTACCTTAACTGAAAAAGTGAAGGCTGAAATGTTGAACCTGGGCATGGATCTGGTTGGCTTTGCGCCGGTATCCCGCTGGGAGCACGCCCCCTACCTTTTAAGTCCCCCGGCCATTCTGCCGGAATCCAAAACAGTCGTGGTGGGCGCCATCCACATCACGGACACCTGGACGGAAATGGGCGGCGAACCGGAGCCGCAGGATAATAGCCCGGGAGGCTGGCAGGATCAGAATTCACTCCTGGATCGCGTGGCCTATAAAGTCGTCAGGCTTCTGAATGCTGAAGGGCACAAAGCCATTGCCGTGGCCTCGTCCAACATCTGGCGTTATCGCCAATACGAGGGCATTCCCAGCCTGTTTGCCCCGGACCTGTCGCACATCCACGCCGCGACTGCGGCCGGCCTGGCCGAAATCGGATGGTCAGGCCTGGCCATCACGCCGGAATTCGGTTCGCGCTGCCGGTTTATTTCGATTGTGACCAGTGCCGACCTGGTTCCCACGCCAATGTATAATGGACCAAAACTATGCGATATGTGCATGGAATGCGTCCGGCATTGCCCCACTGCTGCCTTGCGCAAAGAGTTGAAAGCACCGCACGAAGTCAAGATCGGCGGCAAGACCTATAAATATGCCAATAAAAATATCTGGCGCTGTGCCTGGGCGGAGCATTTCGACCTGGACCTCAACTCCGAACGCCTGAAGCAGTGGGACCAGATCGGGGAAAAGGAAATCATGCAGGAAAAGATGGAGTTCGGCGAACGCGGCCACGAGCGCGGGGTCTGCCAGAAATTCTGCGTCCCACCGCACTTGCGCATGCGCGAGCCGAGTTTCGGCCGAGGCGATAAGCTGATCGCCCAGAACCGGATCAACAAGCGCTATCCCGAAAACATGCCCACCCTGCGAAAAATGCGAGACGACATCCTGGCGGCCGCGACACGCATGGGCTCAGACATCGGCGCAGCGGGGCCCCTCGATACGGCTACGGAATCCGGCAAACTGGTGATTGCTCAAGCCCCCGGCATGCGCACCGTCATGGCGTTTGCCATGCGGATACCGCCCGAGATTTACGATGCCGGCCGGCTTGGTCCGGATGTGATTAATCCAGCTCACAATGCGTTTCATACCCGCATGCATCATATCCTGCTCCGCATCGCCCGGATGATCGAAGACTGCGGATATCATGCTGCTTCATACACTGGTGGATTATTCGCCCGCCGGGGCACGGCGGAATGCCTTGCCGAGATGGCTGGGTTGGGTTCCTGCGGGACGGATGGCATTTTCGCAACCCCCGAATTCGGACGGAATATCATCGTGGGCGCCATCGCCACGGACGCGCTGCTGGACACAACCCCGCCGGCGGGCAACATCGAAACCGCCGTGCCGATCCGCCAACCCGGCTCCAGGCAACTGCGAGCCGAGTTGGAAGCGCTGGCCAAAGATAATCTAGTCTCCCTGCTGGGCGTGGCTCCGGCAGCGCGCTTCGATCCTATCGTCGCCGATCTCAAGGAGCAAATTAACGAAGCGGAGCTGGGTGAATTGGTGACGGACACGATTCCCAGCTACCATGGCAAGTGGGTCTCAAAGATTGAACATAAACAGGTGTCCATCCGTGGTCCTAGGGATTACCTGCCGGAGGCAAAGTCCATCATCGTGCTGAGCATGCATTTCCCGGCGGAAATCATTGCAAACACCGGTCTCGAGAAGAGCCAGCAGATCGGCACCTATGCGTTCTGGCAATACCAGACCCGGCATGAACTGTGCTACGCCGCGAGCCAACTCGCCCAAACTTTAAGCCGATATGGCTACAAGGTGATCATCACGGAAAACCTGCTGGGCATTGGATCAAAGGTGACGTCCCACCGCGGAGATTTGCCTGATGCCCGTTCCAACGCACTGGAAGCCGTCGCGGCAGGGTTGGGACAAATCGGAGCCCACGGCGCGCTATTGACGCCGGAGTACGGCCCGCACCAGCGCCAGATCGCGCTTATTACCAACGCGGAATTGCCGGTCAACGCCGTTTATCAAGGCGAGGACCTCTGCACGCATTGCGGCACTTGCCATACCCTGTGTCCCATGACGGCATTTGAACCGAACACCTTTGATGTCCATGTGGACGGCGCCATTGTTAAAATGCCGGTGATCGAACGGCATCGCTGTGATTGGTCTAAACGCTACGGTCTGTGCGGCAAGGAAGGACCTGCGCTGATAGGCAACAAAACAGATGTGGCCCCACCGCAGAGCCGCATCCGGATCGAAGATCTTGCCGCCGCCTGCGAGCAAAAAGATCCCGTGATGAAACGCCGCACATGCATCCTGGAAGCTTGTCTGCGGCATTGTAAGGCTGGCGCGAATCAGGCATGATGTTTTTTTCTAGTGTACCGATTGATTAGTCCGTGCAAGAAATAGCTGTCATTTCGAGCGAAGCGAAGCGGAGTCGAGAAATCTCCAACGTACTGAGTGGCAAGGAGATCCCTCGGCAAGCTCGGGATGACATCGTTAAGGTATTTCATTGACGGATTAGTCAATCACGACACTAGGTATGAGTGTGGTATTAATAACAAGGAGCTGACTATTCAGGTACTTCTCTGGATTGCGTGAGATGACATATTGCTTACGGCAGAATGCCGTCCCGCCCATTACCAGAACAGCATATCTGGTGAAATTAAGGGAGGGTTGGCGTTCCGCCGACCGTATAGCTGAGTAATTACACAAGGAGAACAGGAACATGGATAAGTTCACAGAACAACTAACAGAGCATGCGCGGGCCGTACGTTGCGATCTTTTCGGCATCGCGCCCATTGAGCGTTTTGCCGGTCTCGCACCGGAACGCCACCCCGCATCAATCTTTCCCGAAGTGAAATCGGTGATCGTGGTCGGCAAGCGCATTCCGCGCGGGGCTTTGCGCGGCGTGGAAGAGGGCACTCAGTTTCACACCTATAGGGCATATGGCTACGAATGGCTTGAAGACCGTTTCATGTCCATGGTTACCATACAAATAGCCGAGTTCCTCGAGAACAACAAATGGGAAGCGATTCCGATGATCAATCTACCCGTGGAAATGGGGCCGATGGGCGTGCCGGTGCGACCGGGGAATCCCGCGCCAAACGTGCTCATTGACTTCGATGATGCCGCAGTGCGTGCAGGTCTCGGCGAGATCGGTTACCTTCGCACCTTTGTGACGCCGCAATTCGGCACACGGCAGCGTTTTTACATCATTCTCACCGATGCCGTCCTGGAGCCGAGCCCGGTCATGAAAGAGAATATTTGCGAACGCTTGAAGGAATTTGCGAATTATTGCCCACTCGGCGCAATCGATGCATCCAATGAAGAAATGATCGAGATCGCAGGCAAAAGAATGAAAGTTGCCGCGATTGACTTTAAGAAATGCGCGCAGTGCAAAAACGGCGCCATTCCCAACCGTCGCCATCCGTCGGGGAAACCCGATCGTCTCGCTGCTGTGTGTAATCGCACGTATTTGTCGCATCTTGAAAAGACGGGACGGATTGAGAATAAATTCGTCAATCAATTCCGCACCCGTCCGCCGTGGGAAATCCGGGGCGAACAAATGGTTAGCAGAGAAGGGCATGACATCGAATAGCGCAGGCCGCACTGGAAAAACATTCATGAAAACACTGACTAAACAGATGATTAAGGATTTTGCGATCGCACAAGGTCTCGACCTTTTTGGCGTCGCAAACATCGAGCGTTTCAAGGATGCCCCGCGCGACATGAGCCCGGCAATGATATTCCCGAAGGCGAAATCGGTGATAGTCGTCGGCAGACGCATCCTCCGCGGCAACTGGCGCGGCATCGAGGAGGGCACGTACTGGCCGACCTATACATACTTCGGGTACCACGGGCAGCTGAACACCAGCTTTATTCATACGCCAATGTTCGAAACCGCGTGTTTCATCGAGGACTTCGGCTTCGAGGCGGTCCCGCTCTATCCCGGCTGCACAGCAAATGACTTTGCCCCGCTTGGTGAACCACTCCGCAAGGGCGGCGTGGTGCCGGATGTTAATATCAGTATTCGCATTGCGGGCGTTGCCGCGGGCATCGGCGAGATTGGCTGGGGAAAAGTATTCCTGACGAAGCAATTCGGACCGCGCGTCCGCCTGGCCTGCATCCTCACGGACATGGAGCTCGAGCCCGACCCGCTGGTTAAGCCAAACTCCATCTGCGACAAATGTATGCAGTGCGTGAAGGGCTGCAGCGCCGGTGCCATCCCGCACAGAAAAGAGCAGCAGACAGTGAAACTCAAGATCGATGACACGACCTATGAGTGGGGCGACGTGCACCTGGGCCGCTGCACCTTGAGCTACCACGGTGGCGACGCAATGACCTCACCGTTCATTCATCGCGATTTCCCCGGATGGAACTTCGATGTCACGAAGCAGGACATGACCCAGGAGGCCGCTTATAAATTCGCGTGGACGCTTTCCCAGCAGCCGTGGCGACAGTCGGAAGAATTTACGTCGGGCTGGATCATCGAAGGGCATCACTATCTCTTGAAATGGGGTGAGGCGGGAAGCTTCGGCGTCGAAGGGTCGCGCGGCTGCATGCGAAGCTGCTTCAATCACCTTGAGAAGAAGGGAGCGATTGAACAGACGTTCCACAACGGTGAATTCATCAAGCGCGACCGCTGGCTCCTGCCCGCCGAAGTGCCGCGCAAGAAACCGGCGCCCCGCGTCGTGCCGGACGCAACCCGAAACTGATTTTGAAAACCGCAACAAAATAAACAAGTTGCGATCCCGTGACGATCCAGAATGACGTCTGCCATGGAAGAGAAAGGAAGTCAAGACAGACTGGCAATCGGAGGCAACCCCGTCTAATTGCAGTCCGGCTTGGAATCCTTTGCGTCCAGCAGTCCTGTAGACAAGGGCTTTGGTTGCGATTCCGGCTCACCGATGCCGGCTACAGGGGACAACTTCATGAACACGGAATTCCGTGTTTCACTTTCGCTCTGTACCCAGACACACCCTGAATCCATAGCGGCTTGCAGCCGAGGTCGTGTAATCGCGCGTGCGGGAGGCCGAGCGTGCGCGGCCTGGAGGACTATAAAAATCGCCGCCGCGCAGCATATTGTAGTCATGGCCGCCGGCGCTGACACCCTCAATGCACCACTCCTTGACATTTCCGTGCATATCCGAGAGGCCGAACGGGTTGCGCCCCTT
This sequence comes from uncultured Verrucomicrobiota bacterium, assembly GCA_964458525.1. Lineage (GTDB taxonomy): Bacteria > Verrucomicrobiota > Kiritimatiellia > JAAZAB01 > JAAZAB01 > CAYWJE01. The sequence goes on along the minus strand of CAYWJE010000177.1, from coordinate 1,325 downwards.
CTGACCGAACACGCCAGCAGGCGCGATCCATGCGTATCCGTCGCTGAACGAAACCCGATCGGATGGCGGCCAGGTCTCCTCACCCAGTTCGCGGCCCAGCGGATCATTACTACAGAGGTTCTCGCGCCCCTCCGCGTCATTCGGGTCATCGCCCCACCAGTACATCGTGTCCGTGCCGGCCCGACAGGCGTATTCCCATTCCGCCTCGCACGGGAGACGATACTCATATCCAACCGGCACATCTTTAGGCTCCTTACTGTTTAACCAGCCGCAGAATGCGCCGGCATCGGCCAAAATCACACAGGTGACGGGATGTTCAGGGAGCACCGGGAATCCAAAATTGAGATTCTGGTGATTCGCTCCCTTGACGCTTGCCCAGTCCATGTACTGTCCCCACCTGAAAGTGTTGGCTGACTCCTGCTTTTCTGCATGCGTCTTGTAACCATTCTTGACGGCAAAAGCCTTCCACTCCGCCACGGTCACCTCAGTTCGGCTCATCCAGAAGCCTTTTGCAATGGAAACGTTGCGCGGCTCTCCGCTCTCGAAATCGGCCTTCCCCTTCCCTTCCTTGCCGACCGCCCACTTGCGCTCCTTATCCGTGCTTCCCATCATGAACTCACCGGAGGGAATCCATATCATGTCCAGCTTCTGCCCGTCACCGAGGTCGAGAAAGAACTGGTTGCCGGACTCGGGCGGGGCGGCACGAAGAGTGGAGAGGGACAACAAGGTGATCAGAGAGACTGTTGCGAACTCATGGATTTTCATTATGACAACCTCCTCTTTTGCGGGAATCTATCGTCCCGGACATCACACATCATCAACGCGTTTCACCGCGACCCGAAAAGTCCGGCCTTCAACCGCGGCATCCTCCAGCAGGTCGGCCTCGGAATCGCTCATCATAGAGAACGCGGCAAGCGACCATTCCGCCAGCCGTTCCCTGCTTGCAGGATCCAGATTACCATCAATTCTCAAGAGTATGCGGTCGCTGACCTTGTACCCGGCTTTCTTGCGCATATCCTGTATGAGCCTGTTGAGCTCGTTCGCCACGCCCTCCTCCCGCAGTTCGGGGGAAATATTCTTATCCAGGGACACCAGCACGCCGCCCTCGGACAGCACGTCGGCGCCCTCCCTGCCCTGGAACACAACCGACGCTTCACTCTTGTCGAGCTCCCAGGACTTCTCCCCGTCCGAGATGACGATTCTGTCAGGCTCGATGCGCGCGAGGCCCGCCTTGGCCGCCCGGATGATTTTCTGAACGTCGGCCCCATATCTCGGCCCTAGCAGCCGCGGATTCGGGCACACCTGGATCGTGGCGATTTCACCGG
>CAYWJE010000176.1:0-7655 GCA_964458525.1 uncultured Verrucomicrobiota bacterium | reverse complement strand
CGTAATAAGCTTTAGATCAATGCATTAGACGGAGTGGGACAGGCTCTAACTACTCCACCGATAGTTTCGTAATTTTTCAATCCTTTTTTTAACGATAAATTCTTGATTTTACCAATAAACACTGGATTCAAATGAACATACCGACTTAAGTTTAACAAATACACGTTGCCTTCTACCAGCTTGGCGCCGTAACGTCCTTGCAGAACGTGTCCTGGCCGATTGTGCCGGAAATTATAATACACTGTGTATCCAGTTTCAACGCTTTGCATAAAGCGGCTCAAATTTCCCCGTGGAGTTTCCAGCACCAGATGTACATGATTGCTCATCAGGCAGAAAAGATAGAGTCGTACCCCATAGGTTGCCAGGCTTTCCGCCAGCCGACGCAAAAATCGTTTGTAGTCATGGTCATCGACAAAGATATCCTCACGACCATTACCACGAATTGTGATATGATAAATTGCGCCTGGAAATTGTACTCTCAATTTTCTTGGCATGCTGTCATTCTGTCAAAATCTATCAGGCTTGCCAAGCGTTAAGTATTAAAGTTAGGTTTGACCCCATGATCCGACGGACACTTGAGGGCGCCGAGATCGTCTCAGGCCAGACGTGGGGCGGCCCGGACTTCACCCCCGTATCGGGCGATTATGACGGTGACGGGATTGACGATCTGGCGGTGTATCATGGGGAATCGGGTTACTGGTTCATCGTGGCTCTGGACGGCACTCTCATTCTGTGGGGCGAGCAGTGGGGCGGTCCCGGGTTCACGCCCGTGCAGGGCGACTACAACGCCGACGGCATATCTGATCTGGCCGTTTACAGCGAGGGATACTGGTATGTGAAGGGCGTTGACGGCACAGTGATTATGTACGAGGGAAGCTGGGGCGGAGATGGTTACGATCCGGTGGGAAGATAAAGAGTTGTTTGATTGTTGATCCGTGATCTTGGAAACAGCCCTTGGCAGAAACCGGAATTGTCGCTTTGAACAACACAGATTCTGCTGAAAAAGTTTGCATGGGAGGGACGGCATGTTGCCGTCCGAAAAAGGGGTTTTTCAGCGGAATCAACAACAGAGATTGTTGTGTCTGTCTGGGCCAGGTGTATGCGTCCCGATGCAAGATCGGGACTGAAAGGCCTCAGACGGCCAGAGATCGCCGAAGCATTTTTTGAACCTGATTCGACACAATCCTTCCCCAAACATCGCCAACTTGCCCACCATCACCATGTGCATACCAACAAATCTGTCTTACACCCGTTGAAATATCAACCTGAAGATTTTGTTTGAGAAGCAGGTGAGCCGGGGTTACTATACCGGCGTTTGATTGGAGAAAGACAAACCTCGCATAACAGGAGAAAGCCATGAAAGCAAAAGTTGACAAGGATGCCTGCACCGGTTGCGGCCTGTGTGCCGATGCCTGCCCCGAAGTTTTCGAGATTGACGACGATGTCGCGAAGGTCATTGCCGACCCCGTGCCCGCCGCGAACGAAGCATCCTGCCGCGAGGCGGCGGAGAGCTGCCCGGTCGAGGCGATCACCATCGAGTGATTCACTCCGCATGTGGCACAAAAACCGCGTCGGCGAATGATGGGGATTTGGCTATGCTGAACAAGGAAGATGTGTGCCTTTTGCGGAAGCTGGCTGGCAAGGTCGCGGAGATCGCGGCCATGCCTGAGCAGGATGAGAAACGGAGCCTCTGGCGGAAGCTCAACTCGCTCAAACCGGTTCGGCCGATGGTTATGATCGACCAGGTATGCTGGAACGAGATGAACGTCAGCGACGAGATGGTGCTCCGCTGCTCGGATGCCGAGTGCCGCGGATACGAAGAGCACCTGCGCAGGATCCTCTTCCAGTGGCGTCATTTCCCGGTGGACATGGTCGTGGAACCTTATATCAAGGTTTTCAAAGCAATCCGCAACACGGGTTTCGGGATCAGTGTCCATGAGCAGGTTGCCGTGGGCGACCCCACAAACTCCGTTACGGGACACAAGTACGACAACCAGTTTAAAACATCCGCTGACCTCGAGAGAATACAGACGCCGCAGGTTACGCACGATGCGGATGAAACTGCCCGGCGGCTGGCGGTCGCCCTCGAAATTTTCGACGGCGTGATCGAGGTCCGGGCCTGGGGCGCGGATCCTTACCTGTCACTGTGGGACCCCATCTCATGCTGGATGAGCGTTGAGAGCGCCTTGTATGCCATGGTGGATACGCCCGATCTGGTACACAAAATGGTCAGGCGCATGACAGACGGTTATCATCATATGCTCGACCAGCTTGAAGAACAGGCTCTGCTGTGCGGCCCGCAGGAGCTTATCCACTGCACCGGCGCCTACACCGACGAGCTCCCCGCTCCCGACTATGATCCAGCCCATCCGCGCACGAAGGACATGTGGATGTTCGGACTTGCCCAGATGTTCTCAACGGTTTCCCCGGAAATGTTCAAGGATTTCGAGGTTGATTACATTTCGGAAATCTGCCTGCGCTTCGGGCTGGTCTACTACGGCTGTTGCGACCCTCTCGACTCCAAAATGGCCGAGGTCCGCATGATCCCAAACATCCGCAAGATTTCGATGAGCCCGTGGACCGACCAGAAGCGTGGCGCGGGGGAAATCAGGGGAGAATACGTCTTCTCCCGCAAGCCGAATCCGGCCTTCCTGGCGCCAGATCGCTTCCATCCCGAGCAGGTTCGGGCCGACTTGACCGAGACCCGGAACATCTGCGAGAAACACGGATGTCCGCTTGAGCTTATTCTCAAGGACTTAAGCACCGTTCACTATGAACCGGAGCGCTTGTTCGAGTGGGCCCGGATAGCCATGGAGGTTGTTGGCGCCGGCGACGCATCGAAATGATGATCGCCTTTTTGGCTCAAAACGAGCGGAGGAATACCACCAATGATGATTGACGTTCACGGACATATCGGGCGCGTAAGCCGCGACCGGAAGGAATTCATTGACGTTATCAACCTTATTGCGAAGATGGATGCTTGGGGGATAGACAAGACCTGCATTCTTCCGCTGACCGAGCATCCAGAGGGGTGTTACCTCGAGTGCAGCACGGAGGACGTGATAGCGGCATGTGCACAGCGGCCCGACAGGCTCATACCGTTCTGCCTGATTGATCCCCGTCTCGGAAACCAGCCGGAGCCGGATTTCACCTGGCTGCTCGAAGAATACCGCGCCCGCGGCTGCCGGGGTGTCGGCGAGTTCCTTCCGAAAATGCAGGTTGATGACGAACGCTGCATCAGGCTTTACAAGCAGGCTGGAAAGCTGGGAATGCCCGTCCTTTTCGACATGCAGGACAGTCAATACAGCTATGGACTAAGAGACACTCTCGGCCTGCCGGGCATGGAGCGCGCGCTCCAGCAGTGCCCGGAGACAGTGTTCATAGGACATGGCCCCACCTTCTGGGCGGAAATCTCGGGCGCAGCGCCGCCGGAAGAGCGTGCCGGCTATCCAAAGGGTCCCGTCAAGCCTGATGGCGCAGTGCCGCGGCTGATGAGGAAGTACCATAACATGTGGGCCGACACTTCCGCCGGGAGCGGCTACAACGCGCTTATGCGCGATCCGGAGTTCGGCGTGGAGTTCGTCAACGAATTCCAGAACAAGCTTCTCTTCGGAACGGATTCCTGCCAGCGCAGCGACGTGAACAGCATGCGCTGCAACGTCTCTTACCTTAATGATCTGCGTTCGAGCGGAAAACTTACGGACGAGGCATACAACAAGATAGCGTGGAAGAACTGTGTGCGGCTTCTTGGTCTGTGAACCTACAAGGAGCAGTTACCTCCCTGTTGCATTGAATAGTAGCATCCATTCAAATGCATGGAGGGCTGGAGGATGAAAATGACTTGCAGCACATTGCGCGAGGCGGCGCAGAAGGCGGGACTCCTTGTGGGCTCGGCCTGTTGTCCGCATTTGATTGAGCAGGATCCGGAGTACGCCGCCATTCTCGCGCGCGAATTCAACTGCATCACGGCCGAAAACTGCATGAAGCCGATGTATCTCCAACCGCAGCACGGCTGCTTCGAGTTCAACGCCGCCGATCGCCTCTGCCTTTTCGCGGAACGCCATCAGCAGAAAATACGCGGGCATACCCTCGCGTGGCACCAGCAGATGCCGCACTGGCTGCGCGACGCCAGGTTCGACAAAAAGGAAGCGCTTGATATTCTCGACGATCATATCGCCAACGTCGTGGGCCATTTTCAAGGAAGGGTCTTCTGCTGGGATGTGGTCAACGAGGCGCTGGCAACCAACGGCAGATGGCGCACCGATTGCCCCTGGTTCAAGATGACCGGTCCGGATTACGTGGCGGCGGCATTCCGCGCCGCCAACGCCGCAGACTCGGACGCCTTGCTGTTCTACAATGATTACGAAATGGAACTGCCCTGCCTCAAGTCGGATGGCTGTCTGTTGATGCTGAAGCGCTTTCTCAAAGAAGGCGTTCCGATCCACGGCGTGGGCTTCCAGTACCATCTCGGGGTCGAGAACCGCCTCGATTTCAACACGTGCGTCGCCAACCTGAAGCGTTTCGGTGACCTAGGGCTACAGGTGCACCTCACGGAAATAGATATGGGCATTCCCGTTCCCGTGACCGAAGAGAGCCGCGCCGCCCAGGCAGAGGAGTTCACCAACCGGATCCGCATCGCGCGCGCATCGGGAGTCGTATCCGCCATGGTCTTCTGGGGCTTCACGGATCGCCATTCCTGGGTTCCGTCGTTCACACACGGCAAGTATGACGAGGCGCTCCTTTTCGACCGCGGCTACAAGCCCAAGCCCGCCTGGCAGGCAGTGATGAACGAACTGTGCCGGTGAAGAGTTTATAAGGAGTGCTGATGAAGTCTTATGTTGGAAGACTCCCTGAACCTTGCAACCGGAGAATTTGCAATGGAGAAAGAATTTTTTTTATTAACATGCTTCGCATTCTGTCAAACTGCTCTTTTCAGGGTTTCCTCTCATCGCAACGATCTGCGGGAAGCGCCGCCCGTGATGATTGATTTAGATGGGGTTGCAGAGCGACACGCGGAAATGATTAGACAAGGCGCATGAAAGGAAAACGAGGTTATGCCGACAATCACGATCCTTGGGAGTGCCGCGGCTGAGGGTATCCCTGCCATCTTCTGCAATTGCCGCGTCTGCAAGGCTGCGTGGAAGCACGGCGGAAAAGATTTCCGTTCCCGCGCGGCCTACAAACTTAACGAACACGTTCGCGTGGATTTCGGACCGGACTCGCTCTGGCAGGAACAGCGATTCAGGCTCCATTCTGAAAACCTGCGGCACCTCTTCATTACCCACGCGCATGAAGATCACCTGTACTGCGACCTGCTCAACTACCGAACACCCGGCTTTTCGGTTGTACCAGAGGATGCTGTCCTGCGTATTTACGGAAGCAGGGAGACCATCAGCCGCATTGAAAAACATTTTGCGGGGCACCCACATTCCGATGGCGAGTACGGCAGGTTCCGACTGCAGCTTGTCGCACTTGAAGCCTTTCAAAGCATTGATCTTCCCGGGGAAGACATGACCTTCATCCCGCTGCCAGCCAACCATATGGCCGATGCGCCGCCCGGCGCGGCGCTGATTTATGCCATACGGTTTGGAACCCGTAACCTCCTGCTCGCGAATGATACAGGCTACTTCCCGGAGGAAACCTGGAAGTTCATAGAAAATAGTCAACTGCGGTTCGACCTTGTCATCTCCGACTGCACCTCCGCAGTCCTGGACCAGCGTGACGGGCACATGGGCGGTAAATACGTGTTAGCCGCCAGGCAACGGCTTGAAGATTCCGGCCGGCTGACGCCCGGCTCTCAATACGTGGTCAACCACTTTTCTCACAACGGCCAGGCTATGCATACGGAGCTCGAGGCTCACTTTAACCCGCACGGCATCGCGGTAGGGTTCGACGGCATGGAAATTGAAATATGACGAGCCAGCGAATGGCCCGAAGTTTATCCAGTTGCCTGGCCCATAGAACAGACTGCGGCCCGCAGCCGCACACGTAGTTTGTGGCGTTCATGCCCAGCTTCAGCGCAAACTGGCCCCACATCTTCCAGCTTTCGGTTGAAATCGAAACCGGTATGGTCTTGCTGTGCTTACGAATCTCCGACAGGTAGTGGTCATAGATCATTGCCCGGGCGTCGGAGGGAAACGGATGAGTTGACGGAGTTTCCGTTGACTCGCGATTCTCCTCCGCCATACGGATGAAATCAGGGTCCAGGATATCCAGAGCCGGCGCGACACTTGACGAAATAGTGCCAACCTTCCAAAGCGCCTTCCATCATCACTATGAGCCGTGCATGCAAAGCAGGGAGCTTGTTCTCGATAACGATCTGGCAAACGAGTTCTTCCGTAGCTGCCTGCCGCTGGAATCCGCCGGGCCGCACGCCGTTTTCGACGGATACAGGGACTTCGTCGCAAGATTCGCGCTCATGCGCCTGTTTCTCATCGGGACCGCAGGCTTTCACACGGAACTCAACGACGACCTCATGATCGGCGCCGTCACCTCTTTCGGCCGGGCGGCCAACAACAACGGCGGCTTCATCAAGTGGTCGCGCAGCTTCCTAGTCGAATTCGGCTTGGCGACAGCGGGCCCGATGGCTATCCTGGCGAACATCTGAGCCGGTCACCCCATATTCCTGAACAGATGCAGGCCATCCTTTCCGGGCGCGACAATATCCAGTCGGCCGGTTCCGTACAGATTGGCCATGGCAAAATGGATGCCGCAGCCCGCGCCCTGGCCTAGCGAGCCGAACGCGATCACCTGCTTGGAAAAAGACTCCCCGTTCCACTTGAAATAGCAGATGCCGATATCATCCTCCGCGCCCGGATCCCTGCCGCAATGCGCATGGTAGCGCTTTCCTGTCACCAGCTCGTTCCGGCCATCCCCGTCAACATCAACCCACATCATGTCGTGGTACTGCGAACAGAATGGATCTATCGGATGCTTGACCCAGCTTCTCCCGGCGCCTTGCATTCTCTGCTCCCACCAGTCCAGGCCATAGCCATGGGCCTGGCCAACTATCAGGTCGTTCAATCCGTCGCCATTGACATCGGCCACCAATATCGGAACACTGGCCATGCCCAGATCGAAATCCGGATGCCAGGTCCACTCTCCGGCAAACGCATCCTCGGGTGCCTCAATCCAGCCGCTGGCGAGAACAAAATCCCCGCGCCCGCTGCCGGAGATGTCGCCGAACCCCAAGCCGTGCCCCTGCGGCTCCGAGCGGATCACGCGGCTCGTGAATTCACCCAGCCCCCTGCCCTGCCCGTCCATCTTCAACTTGTAGACCACCAGCGGAGCGAGCGGCGTGTTGGGAACTATCTCGATCACGCCATCCCTGTCCACGTCCCACGCGCGGGTAGTCTCAATGTTGCCGGGCATGGCGATAGCGTGGCCGGTCCATTCCCCGCCATCTTCGCCCGGGTTCTCATGCCAGCGCAGCGTCTTGCCGAACCATCCGCCCGTGACAAAATCAAGCCTGCCGTCCCCGTTCACATCCAGTGCTATGGTCGAAAAATCATCATGGTAATTCCCGTCAGTCGGCACCGTGCACACACCATGTTTCTTCTTGAAATCCGGACCCTCGTACCAGAATGCGCCAGAGACAATGTCGGGTATGCCGTCGCCGTTGACATCGAACACGCCGGCCGACTCAAACCGCTCCG
>CAYWJE010000175.1:0-7759 GCA_964458525.1 uncultured Verrucomicrobiota bacterium | reverse complement strand
GTAGGGCCGCACAGCCTTGTGCGGCCGTCAAATTACACGCAAGCTGAGTAGTTACTTCCGCTGTAACCTGTTGATCTCTAAGATATTTATCCTGTTCATCCTGTCAAACTGCTCTTTCCAAGCTCAACAGAGATCAGAATACGCCGAAGAAGATGCTCGTAAAGGTCACTATAGGCGCCGTCTCCCTCAGGTCGTTGAGCGTGGCGCGCGCGCCCTTGAGGACATTCTTTGTTTCGTCGTAAAGCTCGTCGTCGTTCACCAGCTTGCCGAGCATGCCTTCTCCGCTGTTGATCTTGGCGGTTATCTGGTTCACGTTGGCCGCGGACTGCTCTATGTTCTCCAGCAGCCCCCGGTCCTTCACCGCGGTTTTGATCTCGCTGACAACCTCGGACGCATCCGCGTACAGCGCGTTATCATTGATTAGCCTGGCGATTGTTCCCTCGCCGCTGTTGATCTTGGCGGTGATCTCGTTCAGGTTCGCGGCCGACTTCTCTATATTCTTCAGCATGCCGCCGTCCCTGACGGAGGCCTTGAAGTCGCTCACTATATCGCGCGCGTCCACGTACAGGGTGTCGTCGTTGATCAACATGCCTATTGTGCCCTTGCCGCTGTTGATCCTGTCCGCTATTTCCTGCAAATCCGTTATCAGGTCCGTCGCCTCGGCCATCAGGTCACGCGGACACTGCCCCTCGAGCGCCGTTCCCGCCGGAAGTGCCGCCGCGTCCTTCCCCCCCTCGTAGATCTGAAGATATCTCCCGCCGAGCACGGATGACAGGACGACCTCTATCTTGTAATCCTCCTTGAGGACCAGCGGGCTCCGCAGGGATGCCGTCACGTGGACGCCATTGTCCTGCATCTCCAGATCCTTCACCTTGCCCACAGGCATACCCCTCGTAACGACGTTGTCCCCAGCCCTCAAGCCCATCACGTCTTCAAAGACGATCTCGATCGTGTAGGTCTTCTTGAACAGCGCTTCGCCGCTCAGGAGTATGGTGAAAAAACTCAGGCTGAGCAAAGCCGCGAACACGAGCGTTCCGACCGCCGTTTCCATTGCCAGTTCTCTACTCTTGCTGTTTCGCTTCATGACATGCTCCTTCCCACTTCCCTTTTTTTGTAATGTATTGGGCTTCCAGGAAATCCTTGACTATCGGGTTTTCGGACCTGATGAAATCGGCCGGCGTCGAGACCTCAATGATTCTGCCATGGTGAATCATGGCTATGCGCGCCCCTATCGAAAGCGCGCTGAACATGTCGTGCGTTACGACCACCTCCGTCACCTTGAGCTCCACGCGCAGCCTGTCAATCAGCGCGTCAATAGCCCGCGAAGTCACAGGATCGAGCCCCGAGGTCGGCTCGTCGTAGAGGATGATTTCCGGGTTCATGACGATCGCCCTGGCCAGCCCGACGCGCTTCTGCATGCCGCCGGAGAGATCGGCCGGACGCGCGTCATAAACATCCTCAAGGTTGACCATTCCCAGTTTTTCGCGCACGCAGCTCTCAATTTCAGCATCGCCCATCTCGGTCTTCTCCCTCAGCGGAAGCGCCACGTTCTCGCCAACAGTCAGCCACTGGAGAAGCGCCGCGCTTTGAAACAGCAGTCCAAACCGCTCTCTGATACGAGTGAGCTCGGTGCCCCTCGCCTCGCTGATGACATCTTCTCCCACACACACCCTTCCAGAATCGGGCGTGAGCAGTCCAATGATGTGTTTGAGCGTTACGCTCTTTCCGGAGCCCGAAAACCCGACGATCACAAAAGTCTCGCCGGAGGCGATCTCGACGTTTACATCGTCCAGCACCTTGTGCGGGCCGAAATATTTGGTCACATTTTCAAGCCGTATCATACGTAGAAAAGCCTGGTGATGATGTAGCCGACTATTAACACGGAGAGGAACGATATGATCACGCTGCGCCGGGTGACCCGCCCCACCCCGACAGCGCCATCTGTCGTGGAGAAGCCCTGGTAGCAGCATATGGTCGTGATCAGGATTCCAAAAACAAAAGCCTTTAACAGGCCCACGTACAGGTCCCTGTTGTCCGCGAAACGCGTGGCGTTGTCAACATACGCCTCCACGGACACCCCGAGCTGCGTGTTGCCCACCAGCGCGCCGCCCATGACGCCAAGCATGCTGGCATAGAAGGTCAGAATCGGCGCCATTATCATCATGGCCGCCAGGCGCGGCATCATGAGCAGACGCACGGGGCTTATGGACATCACCTCGAGCGCCGCGATCTCCTCGGACACCGCCATCGTGCCCAGCTCAGCGGCCATGGCTGAGCCCACGCTGGCCGCCAGAATCAGCGCCGTCATGAACGGCCCCATCTCGCGCAGCATCGAGACCATCACTGCCGCTCCGACGTTGACTTCCTGTCCGTACTTCCGGAGCTCCAGGCCTGTCTGCAGCGCCAGTATCATGCCGGTGAACATCGCAACAACCGAGATGACGCCCAAACTCTTTATGCCCGTAACATACAGCTGATACCACACCTCCTGGCGCGACCTCCTGCCGAAGGCGAACCGCAGGTAGAAGAGGGCATCCCACAGGATGAGCATGCCCCGGCCCGCGCCCCGGAAACTGAAAAGGACATGCCGACCCAGCGCCGCCATCCAGTTTGCCGGCGGCGGATAGAATTCAGGCTCTTTTGTGATCATGTTTCCCGGTCAATCCCCGTTTTTAACATTTTCCCGGCCCAGCCCTATCTTGAAAAAATAAAGCAACCGCAGAGATTTCGCGCCTTCCGCCCGATCATATCCCACGAGCCCTTTCAGAAACGACCACGATCGTCCTCTGTTCTCATCTTCCCGGCTGATGGAAAATAACGGGAACAGTGACAGATCGCTCGCCCCTTCTTCCGACCTGCGATACCTGAACAGCCCCCAAAGCAGCTCGTCCTCCGTGACATGCCCCCACCTCGAACGCGAGTAGAGCGTCCAGAACGGGGCGTAATTCCTCTCGATCGCCTTGTAATCCCTGAACGGCCAAAGGCTCGGCGCCCTGAAAAGATACCGATCCTCCACCCTCCAGTACGAAATAAGCGGCCACACCTTGAGCTGCTTCGAGAGAAGGGTATCCTCCGAGTCCACAGTGTCCGATTTCTGCCTTCTCGTTTCAAGAAAGAAAACGGGCAGGACAACCGTCCTCCGGCTTTCGACCTTTTTGTTATCCATGTGCCGCTCGCCAAGGACCAGCGGCCAGAGGAAGAACCACGTGGTCCTGTCAAACTGGCTCTTTTTCCCCCAGAGCGGCCAGATGTAAAGCTTCTCCTTCTCGCCCGAGCTCTTCTGAAACAGCGGCCAGGGACAGTATACCAGGTTCATCTTCTCGCCCTTGGTGAACCTTATAAAAGGAGGAAGAATGAAAAAAGTCTCCTGTGTGTCCAGCTTAGCATGGCCGTAGAACGGAAACAGGATGTACGCGTAGCCAGTGTCGTTCGTGAATCTGAAAGTCGCGTGATTCCAGAACGGCCACATCACGTAATATTTTTCGTAGTCAGTCTTCCGTTTCGATGTGCCGTAAAACGGGAATATTCCGAACCGCTCGACCCCGTTGCCGCTGGTGCCGGAAATGAAGGGCCACGGACAGCCCCACGTCTTGACATCGTTGACCTGGAGACGCGCGTATAACGGGAAGAGCACGAAGCTGATTTTATCCTGTAAAAGAAATTCGTGTATCGAGCCGGCGATCGGGAGCACTCCCAGATACGACTCGCCTTTCGAGTCCCGCCCCTGGAAGTAGAACGGAAGGACGCGAAACGAGTAGCGCGAATCAGAATCCTCCACGTCCCAGTCATGCCAGAACACCACCTGACAAAGCGACCACTGGCTCTCCTCCTCCACCTTGCGCCTGATCCAGACCGGCCACACGACGTGTTGCTCAACCGTTCCCGGCAAAATCTCGTCGCTCCTGGTGTAAAACGGGCGAAAGGCCAGAAAATCCCTGCCGTCGTCCGAGCGCCTGACATCAACCAGGGGACCGAGCGCCCGCCACCGCCTGTTCCCCGCCACGTCGGTGTCAATGGAGAAGAACGGGGCAAAATCAACCGACCTCTTCGAGTGCGGGTTGCTGGTCTGCTCGAATATCAGCGCCACCTCGTCAGAATCGGGAGCGGCGTTACTACCCTTTCCCGATGCCAGTGCAGACAACGATGCCGCATTGGAATCCTCCGGCACGTCCGTAGAGCGTTCATCCGCCGCCCAACCCGGCGCATTTGCCCCCAACAGCAGGAGACATGTAAGCAGTTTGAAGCTTAAATTCATTAAATTTTGATAATATCACATTTTGCGTAGAGTGCCATTGAAATCTATGAGGATTTCATTGCATCACGGGTCCGTCTTTGATATGTTTCATCCTAATGGCTTCGCTAATGAAATGTTTGATACAGATAAAACAAGTCTCACCACAGAGACACCGAGGCACGGAGACAGGACTTCTCCTCACGTGTTCTCTTCTAACCAATCGTTGCGACCCTTTGCGCCAGGATAAAATCCTGGCCTACATCTTTCCATGCTGTAGGCCACCATTGTATGGTGGCGAAACCTGATCAGTTACAAAATGTCATGAAAGAGAACAGTTCCAATTCGTCGCTCAGGGCCGAGCTGCAGGAGCTCAACCTCAACAACCTGCTGAAAACAGGCGCGTTCCGGTTCGCGGACGAGAAGACGCCCTGGTTTCCCTACACGTCCGGCCAGATCGGACCCTACTACGTCCAGACCATCACCGTGGAGAAAAACGGCCGGACCTACGCCGCAGCTATTGACTCTCTTGCCAAATTTGTCGAGTCTGAGGCGCCGCCATTCGACGCGGTGTCCGGAGGCGAAACCCGCGACTGGGATTTCTCGAACCCGCTCGCCGTGGCCCTCCGGAAGCCGCACATTAAACTCTACAAGGAGCGCGATCCGCTGGGCGCCTCGATCGAGGGCAAGAGCATCCTGCACGTTTCAGATCTGAATAACGAGGGGTCCTCAGTTCGCGATTTCTGGAAGCCGGCCATTGAGAAGCGCGGAGGACGCCTGGTCGGACTTCTTTCATTCGTGGACCGGATGGAGGACGGCTTCTTCATGCTGCAGGAGCTCGGCGTGCGCGTCATGAGCATAGTCCCGCTCGATGAGCGCGCATGGAACATCGCGCTCGATGGCGGCTACGTGTCCGCCGCGACCCACGCCTCGCTGATCGAGCGTATGAAGAACAGGCGCGAATGGGCGGTGAAATCCCTGCTCCAATACCCCGATCGCTTCAGGGAGCTCTTCCGCGATCCGCGCTCCCGCAGCAAGGCCATGAAGATCATGGCAACTTATCCCGAGATCAAGGCGAACCTGAGCCGGATAACGGAGGATATCGCGCAAAGTGAGAATTGACCCCCATGTCCATTGCCGCGACGGCGCGCAAAGCCACAAAGAGACCATCGCGCACGCACTCAAGTTGTGCGATGCCCAGGGTGTGGATGTCGTCTTCGACATGCCGAACACCGATCCCCCGATCACGACGCCTGCCGACGTGGAGCAACGCTTGAAGCTCGTTCCCGCGGGCGCGCGCGACCGCTACCGCCTCTTTGTGGGCGTCGTACCCGACGAGCGCCAGCTCGCCGACGCCGTCGGCATGGTCCGCGGCCTCGACACCGTTGTCGGCCTCAAACTCTATGCCGGCGAATCGGTCGGCGACCTTGCGGTCACCGGCGAAAATGAGCAGTGCGAGATTTACCGGACGCTCTCAGCGCTCGGCTACGAAGGAGTGCTCGCGGTCCACTGCGAGAAACAATCGCTGCTGACAAAGACCTTCGACCCGGCCGCGCCAGAAAGTCACGCGCTCTCCCGTCCGTCCGCGGCGGAAACCGCGTCCATCTCCGACCAGGTCCGCTTCGCGCGGGAAGCCGGCTTCCGCGGAACCATTCACGTTTGCCACGTTTCCACAGCGGCTTCCGTAACCCTCGTGGAGGAAGCGCGCAAGGACCTGCGCATTACGTGCGGGGTGACCCCGCACCACCTGCTCTGGACGTCAGACCATTACCTGCGCCCGGATGGACTGCTCTACAAGGTCAACCCGCCGCTGCGCGGCGAGCCGGACGTCCTTGCGCTGCGCGCGGCCCTGAAGCGGGGACTGATTGACTGGATCGAAACGGATCACGCTCCGCACGCGCTGAGCGAGAAACTCTACCCGCCATACGCCTCCGGCTACCCTTCGCTCTGCCTCTACCGAGGACTGGTGGACGAGATGCTGCCGTCATGCGGCCTTGATGAAGACATGATTAACAAACTCACGTGCGCGAATATTGCGCGCGCTTTTCCAGGAAAGGGAATCGGCACATGATTATCACGGATCTGAAGAACGAGAAGGTTGGGTTCTGCGCTTCGGGCGGACTGGACTCGAGAACGATCGCCAGGAAATTTTCGGACATGGGCATCAAACTGGTCTGCTTCTCGGCCGACCTGGCCCAGCCGGACGAGAAGAATATCAACGATATAAAAAAGCGGATGGCGCCGTGCGGGGTTGAGACGGTGATCGTTGATCTCAAGAAGGACATGGCCGAGGGCTGTTTCGATGTCATCAAGGCCCAGGCCATGTATGACGGGGGCTACTGGAATAGCACCGCCATCGCTCGCGCAATGACCGTTCGCGGCCTGCTCCCCGAGATGAAGAAGCGCGGCTGCACGGTGCTCGCCCACGGCGCCACCGGACGCGGGAACGACCAGGTGCGCTTCGAGCGCTACACGAACGTGCTCAGCCCGGACATGCAAGTCTACGCACCGTGGCGCGATCCGGGGATGCTTGCCGAATTCCCCGGCCGCGCGGAGATGGTCGCCTATCTCGGCAGGTGCGGGATCAAGGTCTTTAAGGGCAAGGCGAAGCGGTATTCGACTGACGCCAACCTGGCGGGACTGTCTCACGAGGCCGGAGATCTCGAGAGCATGAAGACGCCATGTACGATTGTTGAACCAACCATGGGCGTGTGGCCGAAAGACGCGCCGGACAAGGCCGAGCTCTTTTCCGTCACCTTTTCAAAAGGCCGGGCGGTGAAGATCAACAACGCGCCAGCAACCCCGCTCCAGGCGATGCTCAAGGCGAACAGAATAGGCGGACGGAACGGGATCGGGATGAAGAACGCGCTGGAGAACAGGGTGATCGGCACGAAGAGCAGGGGCGTCTACGAGGCGCCGGGAATGGAACTTCTCGGCCGCTGCCTTGAATTCGTCTACCAGGCTGTCCTGAACAGACGGTCCACCCTCCTGTTCCGGCAGATGTCCGCGCTGCTGGCTGGCCAGGTCTACGACGGACGCTGGTTTGATCCCGAGACGATCGCGGCAATGGCCGCGGTGAACGAGCTGGCCGGGTTCGCGAGCGGCACGGTGCGGGTGAACCTGTACAAGGGCAACATTCACTTCCACGGGCTGATAAATTGCAGCGCGTCACTCTACAGGGAACAGGACGCCTCAATGGAGAAAAGTGAAGGTCTGAACCCGGTCAACTCGCAGGGCTTCATGGAAATCCAGGCCGTGGAGGCCAGAACCCTCGCAAGGGCGAGCCAGATCCGCCGCTGACGCGAAGCACACCGGTTAGTGCCTCATTATTCCGGAACCGCAATAAAAAACGTAACTACTCATGCACAAGAAATACGGCGGGACAAGGCTGTCCCGCCCTACCATTCTCATTCATGGTAGGGCCGCCCCGCCCTCAAAGTCCCGACTCTCCGGGAAGTCGGGAGTCGGGGCCTGTGCGACCGTCAAATAACACGCAAGCTGAGTAGTTGCTTTATTAATTTCAAACTA
>CAYWJE010000174.1:0-7812 GCA_964458525.1 uncultured Verrucomicrobiota bacterium | reverse complement strand
GCAAACTTTCTTCTCCGAAAGGCAACCGAGCGAAGCGAAGGTTATCCTTGAAAAACAGGATAAGCATAGTTGAGAACGACATAGTTGAGCTGCGAGTGGACGCCATCGTGAACGCGGCGAATACGACGTTGCTCGGCGGCGGCGGAGTGGACGGCGCGATTCACAGGGCGGCCGGGCCGGGGTTGCTCGATGAATGTCGTAGCTTGAAAGGCTGCGCCACCGGCGAGGCAAAGGTAACGCGCGGGTACAATTTGCCGGCGCAATGGATCATCCACACGGCAGGTCCCGTGTGGAGCGGCGGCGGAAAGAGTGAAGACGCATTGCTCGCAAGCTGTTACCAAAACTGTTTCGCGCTCGCGAAAAGGCACGGCATGAAAAGCATTGCGTTCCCGTCCATCAGCACGGGAGCATACCGGTTCCCCGTGGAACGCGCTTCCATGATCGCCGTCTCCGAAACCGTGGCATTCCTCAGGCGCGACAGCTCCGTCCAAAAAGTGGTGTTCGTGTGCTTCAATAAGGATGTCTTGGAATCTTATGTGAAAGCAATGAAGATGATCTTAAAAAAAAATACGCAAGGAGTTAATTCATGAATAGAAAAATGCTTACAGTTCTGCTTATTCTCGCGTTGCTCGCCATCGTTCTGGTCTACAACACGATTGACAGGAGCGGGCGCAGAATAGACGTAAACCTGGTCATGACAAACGTGACGGCCATCAAGTCGCTCGTGTTCCTCTCCTTCACAGGCATCGGCGTCCTTATCGGAGTGCTTCTGAAATAGAACACCTGCCGCACATCCGCATGGCTCACGAGCGGGACGCTCATGCCACGGGGCTTGCTCAATCAACAAGCCTGAACCGGAAGGCTAGCGTGGCGCGGGTTTCCGCGGACAGCCGGCTTCCTCGCGCTCCGACGAAGCTCGCGTGGCGCACGGCCCTGACTGCGGCATCATCGAGCGCTGGATAACCGCTTGACTCCATCACCACCACTTCTCCGACTTCCCCCGAAGCTGACACCATAACGTCAAGCGTTACGACGCCCTCCTCGCCCCGCAACCGGGAGCCGAGCGGATAGCGCGGCCGGATTTCGGAAGCCGGGTGCAGTTCGCCCTGCACGCCCTTCGCGAGGAGGTCGGCATCATTCATATCCTGTTCCACCGTCTCGACCGGTAAATCATCCGGGATATCTTCCGGCTCCGGCAGCTCATCCCGCGGCGGCGGCACGACCACCGGCATCGGTTCGATCGCCGGAGTGATTATTTCCGGCTCCGGCGGAATTGGTTCCGGAGGCAACTCCTCCGGTTTCGGCGCGGGCGGCGCCTTAATCGAGACGAGCGTGAGGGTGAGCGCCGATTCGCCGGCCTGGAAGGCGGGCGCGAGCAGTTCAGGCGGACCCAGCACGCCTGCCGCGCCGAAGAGAACCAGTGCGTGCAGGAGAACCGACACCACGAACGCCGCAAACAAGTCACCCCGCCCCTTCATGGCAACCCCCTATCTCAGAACCGGCATGACAATCCTGCCTTGAAAGAACGTTCCGGCGAAGGATAATAGCCGTCGGTGGACCAGCCCCGGTAGCCGGCCGTCGCATATTTCTCGCTGAACACGTTATCAACCCCGGCAAACGCCTCCAGCCCTAACTGCGCCGCGAACTCCGGAGTATATCGCAGGACGAGGTCTACAACCGTGTAATCGGACAGCTTCTCTCCGTCATTCGCGTTATCGCCCCCGAGGTACTGAGAGCCGGCGCAGCTCACGACTGCCTTGAATGTGAGATCGTAAGGCAGGAACAGGCTTGCTGCCAGAGAGACCTTGTGATTCGGCACGAGCGGCACGTCGTTGCCGTCGAACTCGCCGTTCGTGAAGCGGGTCCGGATATAGGTATACCAGGCATCGAGCCGGCAGATGTCGCGGAACGCCCATCCGGCGCGGGCCTCCGCGCCCATGTGCCGGGTATCGTCGAGGTTCGAGTTGCGATATGTGACCTCGTTCCACGCTATCTGGTCCTTCATATCCATCAGGAACAGGGTCAGTCCGGCGCGGATTCCTTCGAGCAGCGCGAGATCAGCCCCCACTTCGTAATTTTGACCCTTCTCCATCTCGAGATCGGTGTAGATGTCATCAGCGAACCCGGCATAGCTAATCAGCTCATCAACGAACGGGAAGCGGTAGACCGTTCCGGCGCGGGTGAACACCTTCGAGTCGTCGGCGAGCAGGTAAATCAGCGCCGCGGAGACGGAGCTGGCGTTATAGGTCTTGACATCATCAATGGCCGAGGCGGGCACGTCGGCATCATACCGCGCCTGGTCAACCCTCGCGCCGAGATCGAGCACGAGCTGATCCATGATGGAGAACTCGTTCCGCGCGTAGCCGCCGAGCGTCCGTTTACTGATGTTGGCGGCAGCGGCCTGAAAGGTGCGCTCGAGATCGTCGTAGCGGCGGGCATCCAGCTTGTCCAGATATCCGTCGAAGCCCGCCAGGAAGGTGTTCCCATGATCGAAAAGGTCGGAGTCCACCGTCAACCGTGGCGTGGCCCCGTAGGTATCAATTATGAAATCGGAAAAGCTGTACCAGCTGGTCATGTCAGATACTGAGTCCTTGCGCCCGTACACTATGTTCATGTCGAACTGGAGCGCGTCGTTCAGAAGAGATTTCACGCCCAGGTCTGCGTTGTAATACTTGTTCTCGGCGCTGTCGTCCGGGAACATGCTCTGGCGCGGGTTTTCCTTTATCTGCTCCATGGTGAGATAGCCGGGAATCTCGTATGACATATCGTTGTAGGCAAGAGCCAGGTTCAGGTTGTTGACCTCGTTGATATCAAAACCTATGTTCGCGCCGCCGCCCCATGCCAGGTAGGCGGAACGATCGCGATAGCCGGTTAACTGGTTCCGCTCGAAATTCGCCGCATAGGAAACCGCGTCAGCCGCCCCCGCAACGCTGAGTCTCTGTATATTCAACCCGTAGCTGCCGCCGATTGCCGAGAGCAAGTATTCGGGAACGGGGGTTCCTCTTTTTGTGACAATGTTCACAACGCCGCCGAGCGCGTAATCGCCGTAGAGCGCAGTCTGACTGCCGCGCATCACCTCCACCCTTTCGATATTATTCAGGGGGATCTGGCTCCAGTTGACGTCCGACATATCCGCGTTGTTCAGCTTGCGCCCGTCGAGCAGGACCAGGACGTAACCGTGTGAATTCTCGCTGAACCCGCGCATGTTGATGCGGGCCTGCGAGGCATTGCCGGACATCGTTCTGAAGTATATTCCCTCGAGATTATTCAGAACATCAACAAGGCTCACGGACCCGGCCTGGTCAATATCCTCAGAGGTGATCACGGTCACATTTGCCGGGATCCGGCCGGCAGTGCGCATGGTTCGGCTCGCCGACACCACGATCTCGGCGGAGCCGGGGTCCGTCTCCTGGGCCGGGGCCGCCACGGTTACTGCCAATGCGAACGAGAGAGTAAGTGCTACACGATATTTCATTTGATCCGAAACCCTCCGATATGTTTCCATTTCTTCCTCCTGAACCCCGACTGGTTCTGTCAACTTCGGCAGCACGTGTTCATCTCTATTTATCATTGGCCATTGAATATTCCTTGTTGGATATTGGACATTCAACTTCTCTTTTCAGGTTCAATACGGTCGGGGTGTAACCCGACCCTCCATATCTAATGCAAAGCCACTGTGTTCATAACTGGAGGACGCGGTCGCACCCGCGCCGTCCACACCCCGGCCGGCCGTGGCACGGGCATCTTGCCCGTGATTCATGGGCGAGACGCCCATGCCACAAGGGATTTTGCAAGAGCCTCACCCGATCAACCACTCATCCTCATCACGGATTCAAGATATCTCTCCGGCTCCGAACTTCCTGATATCCAGAAACCAATGTTTCCAGAACCCTTCCTTCAATATGGGCCTGCTTTCCAGGATTTCCAGTCGCCGCCGGAACAGAGGTCCGTCCACAACGAGGGTATGGAACTCGCCGTTTTCACCGCAGGGACAAATCCGTCGCTTCTCCAGCTCCCGGATCAGTTTCCAGTCGTACAAACGTCCGACAAAATCGCGGTCGAAGAGATCGGCCTTGCAGCTAACGACGATCGCCTTAAAGCCGGCATCAACGAATTCACGCGCGACCTCGCCCGGCTCCATGCCCCATAGCGGCTCGATCGGCATGATATCCAGCTCCCCGCACACCCGTTCCACCCACGACTTGTGTTCATCGAGATAGATATCGCCGAACACCATGCCCTTGATCCCCTTTTGTCTGAGCGCCGAAACCGCCTGTTTGAAATCACGCTCGTAAGATTTCATGGCGCGGCCGACAGCCTTGTGGATCAACGGGATGCCGGTTGACTCCGCCTGAAGCTTCGAGAGTTTTGTTTCGATTCCGTGAAAGCAGCACCGCTTGTATTGTTTGGATACAAATGTCAGCAGACGCTCCACGCGGTATCCATGCTCCATCGCCTTGAAGCAGGCGAGACAGCCATCCTTTCCGCCGCTCCACGAGACGGCAACGCGCATTTCTTCAATTCCAGCGTCATTCATAATTCACACCAAAACAAAAAAAGCCTTTGCCTTTCCCGGGAGGGAAAGCCAAAGGCCTCTTGATGAAAAACCCGCGGCACCTCATCCCCCTCGCGTGCGAAAGAGCGAGAACGGACAAGATCCGTTCTCCGATGAGCGTGAAGAGCAACGTCTTCTGGCTTCCGGCTTCAAACCTACTTTCCCGCCTTCCCCATCGAATACTCTCAAGGTGGCCGTGGGATTTCGCAACGCCAATGCTAATCGCATGGGCGTCCGCCCGTTCCGACTTGCGCCAGGCACGAGCTATCCGGTTACAGAGGCGCAACCGCGTCCGTTTTTCACGGACTTCCGTTTGCCTCTTCACGTAACATTTACAAGAAAATTCAAAGAACTGACGCAAGCTTCACAAATGAAGAAATTACTGTCAAGTAGAATCAACTGGAAAAATCAAATCTTTACACCACCGCCCCAATCTGCAATTGTACCGGTGTAGCAACACAGATAGTCAGAAGTCAGAATACAGAATAACAAGAGGGCAAGGGACATTCCGCCAAGACCCTGCGTTTAGCGCTCGTTCTCTTCGTATTCTCTTAGCTCGTACGGGGTTGTTTATTCTGAATTCTTGAGTAGTTATATACCAGTCATATTTTAACGTCGGCAAGAATTGGGAGAAGAGCCGTGAAATTCATTCCGTCATCTGTTCCTGATGTCGTGATCATCGAGCCGAAAGTCTACGAAGATCCGCGCGGGTTCTTCATGGAGTCCTACAACAAGGCATTGTTTGCCGATCACGGGATAACGAAGGAATTCGTGCAGACCAACCATTCACTTTCGGTGAAGGACACGCTGCGCGGACTCCATTACCAGGTGGGCAAACCGCAGGACAAGCTGGTGCGGGTCATAAGAGGAGAGGTCTTCGACGTGTGCGTGGACATCCGGTTCGGCTCGCCCACTTTCGGAAAGTGGGTGGGCGAAATCCTCTCGGCCGCCAACAGGAAGATGCTCTATGTGCCGATTGGTTTCGCGCACGGGTTCTGCGTGCTCAGCGACGAGGCCGAGTTCCTTTACGCCTGCACGGATTTCTACCATCCGCAGGGAGAGCGCGGCATCCTGTGGAACGACCCGGACCTGGCTATTCCATGGCCCGCACAGGATCCGCTTCTCTCCGAGAAGGATAAGCGCAACGTGAAGCTGAAGGATATAGAACAGGACTTCATTTACAGGAAAGGCTGAACTAATGAACCTGAAGGGAATAGTACTCGCGGGCGGCACGGGATCGCGCCTGATGCCGCTCACTAAGGTTACGAACAAGCACCTGCTCCCCGTGGGCCGCAAGCCAATGATCTACTATCCCATCGGCAAACTGGCGGGCGCCGGCATCCAGGAAATCCTCGTCGTCACGGGCACGGAGCACATGGGGAATATCGTCAGCCTGCTCGGCTCAGGGCGCGAGTTCGGCTGCCGGTTCACCTACAAGGTGCAGGATGAGGCAGGCGGAATCGCCGAGGCGCTCGCACTGGCCGAGAATTTCTGCCACAAGGATGACCTGATGGCGGTGATACTGGGCGACAATATTTTCGAGGACCCGCTTGGATCCTATTCCGAAGCGTTCCGCGCCCAGGGCAGGGGCGCGCGCATAATCGGCAAGGAAGTGGCCGACCCCGAGCGGTTCGGCGTTGCCGAGGTATCCGGGGGAAAGGTTATATCAATCGAGGAAAAGCCGAAGAATCCGAAATCGAACATGGCCGTCACAGGAATATATTTCTACGACTCCACCGTGTTCGAAATAATCAGGCGCTGCAATCGCAGTGCGCGCGGCGAGCTTGAAATCACCGATGTGAACAATGCTTACATCAAGCGGGGCGAAATGCAGTTCGGCACCATCAAGGGCTGGTGGAGCGATGCCGGCACGTTCGAGTCCCTCTCCCACGTCAATGCCCTGGTGGCGGAAAAGCCGCCTCGGTTTTAGCGCCTCAATGTCGACAAACACCGACAAGAAACAAGAAAATGCAGACAGGATTACAGGATAAAAATCATCCCGGAATCCTGTTCTTCTTTCTTAGGTTGCCTGCCCGCCCGCTTTGGATTTTGATATGAACCAGAAATCGAAAATCAAAAACCTTCCGTCTGTGTGCATATTGGGCGGAAGAGGAATGCTGGGCACCGACCTGGCGTGGCTTCTGAACACAAAGGGTTGCTGTGTGTCGGTATGGGACCTTGCTGAATTCGACATGATGCGGCGCGAGCATCTCGAAAAGGCCCTGACCCGCACGGAAATCGTCATCAACTGCGCGGCCTTCACCAATGTTGACGGGGCTGAGGACGCGCCCGACGCCGCGATGGCCGTGAACGCCGATGCCGTCGGCGCCCTCGGCAGGCTCGCGGCGGAGCGTGGAATCTTTGTGGTGCACATCTCCACCGACTTCGTATTCGACGGATGCGGCGACACGCCGTACTGCGAATCTGACGAGTCGCATCCCCTGAGCGTCTATGGCAAATCGAAGCTGGAGGGCGAGAAACAGCTTGAGCAAAGCGGCTGCGACTGCGCGATTATGCGCGTTCAGTGGAGCTACGGCGCGGCAGGGACCAACTTCATCTTCAAGCTCCTTCAGCGTGCAAAATCCGGCGCGGGTTTAAAAGTGGTGAATGACCAGGTGGGCGCCCCAACGTGGACGGCGGACATGGCAAGAGCGATAGAGTGTCTTATCCGCACGCGGAGCCGGGGTCTGTTTCACTTCGCCAACGGAGGATACGCCTCCCGATTTGATACGGCCGTCTTCATCCTTCGCGAACTCGGCCTCTCCAACGACATCGAACCCTGCGCCAGCTCCGACTTCCCCATGAAGGCTCAGCGGCCCGCAAACTCGCGGTTCAATACCGGCAAGATCCGGGCCGTGCTGGATCACGACATCCGGAGCTGGCAGGACGCGCTGGCGGAATTCCTTAAAACGCTGTCGCGCCATTCAAACTAACGCGGGCCATGCCCGCAACCCCGTTTGTTCCGATGTGCGCCACTGGCGCATCCGCCTGCGGCGGAGAGACGGACGTCCCAGCCGTTTATCTTCTCCACACTTGCCCGCCTGCAACACGCACAGGCAGTCAGACTTATTTCACCATGAAGAATATGAAGGAAATCTCCTGCTTCATGTCCTTCATGGTGAATATCTGGCGCTTCCGGGTTTTCCGTGTGTTTTTTTTGTACCCGTTCACGGTTCACGGTTCATAGTTGCAGAGAAGAGGAATATTACAATTAAAATTGGTAACTACTCTGGAACACTGCGGAAAAGCAGAAAACG
>CAYWJE010000173.1:0-7828 GCA_964458525.1 uncultured Verrucomicrobiota bacterium | reverse complement strand
ATATGAGGAAACTCGCCTGAATCAATAAAGCTGACTACTTTTTCAGGATAAACACAACGCAACTCCTCAGTCACGCTATTTTTGACGGCCGCACAGGCTGTGCGGTCCTACCATAAATTCGAATGGCAGGGCGGGACAGCCTTGTCCCGCCTTATTTCTTACGCATGAACAATTACAAACAAGACACGTGAAAGGAGATGTCTGAACATGGCAAAGAAAACACTCAGAATCGGAGTGATCGGGGCCGGCGGCAGGGGAGGACTGGCAGGTCATGCGCACAATCCAAAGCGAGGAGTTTTTCTCACCGCGGCATGCGATGTCAACAAAGAGACGCTCGCCGGGTTTAAGGAGAAATACGGGCAGGACTGTTTCGTCACAGACGACTATCGCAGGCTCGTGGAGCGTGATGATATTGATGCCGTGTTCGTGACATCTCCGGACTTTCTCCACGAGGAACAGACCGTAGCTGCGCTTGAAACCGGCAAGTCGGTCTACTGCGAGAAACCCATGGCAATAACCATCGAGGGCTGCGACCGGATGCTGCGGGCGGCCGTGAAGAACAAGACAAAACTGTATGTCGGCCACAACATGCGGCATATGACCGTGATCAACAAAATGAAAGAGCTTGTGGACAAGGGCGCTATCGGGGAAGTCAAGGCCGGCTGGTGTCGCCACTTCGTTTCCTACGGATGCGATGCGTATTTCAAGGACTGGCACGCAGAGCGATCGAAGAGCACGAGCCTGCTGCTTCAGAAAGGCGCCCACGATATTGATGTTCTGCACTGGCTGTGCGGCGGCTACAGCAGGTCGGTCAGCGCAATGGGCGCGCTAACCGTCTACGACAAGATAAAGGACAGGCACCCGCGATCCGAACGGGGCGATGCCGGCTGGAGCAATGATAACTGGCCGCCACTCTCGCAGAAGGGCCTTAACCCGGTCATTGACGTGGAAGATATTTCAATGATGCTGATGAAGCTGGATAACGGCGTGTTCGCCTCCTACCAGCAATGCCATTACACACCGGACGCATGGCGGAATTACACGATCATCGGAACTGAGGGCAGGATAGAGAATTTCGGTGACAACCCCGAACATTGCGTCGTCCGCCTCTGGAACCAGAGACATGGTTACCAGCCCTATGGTGACGAGCAGTTCTTCATCCCGCGCGCCACCGGTAGCCACGGCGGGGCTGATCCGCGGATAGTTGACGAGTTCGTGCGGTATGTCCGGGACGGAATCAAGATCAAGACATCCGCCGTAGCGGCCCGTTACAGCGTGGCCGCGGGCTGCATGGCCGCACAATCTCTGCGCCATGGCGCCAAGCCGATGCGGGTTCCGGTTCTGCCGAAAAATATTGCCGACTATTTCAATCGTGATGTGGTTGGCGCTTAAACAAGGAGGAGATGGTATGACACAGGTTAAATTAGGCTATGATGATACACCGCTGATTCCCGGCTCGAAATACAAGGTTCACGACAATGAGAGGCCGCAGCCGGCGGTCATCACCCCCCCTACGGAGTCCTCCCAGACGGCGCCAGGAAAGCCGCCCTCCGATGCCATGATACTTTTCGACGGCACAAGCCTTTCCGGGTGGACCGGAAAGGACGGGGTGGCGGCATGGAAGGTTGAAAAGGGGTACATGGAGGTCGTGCCGGGCACGGGCAACATCCAGACCAGGGATGTCTTCGGGAACTGCCAGCTTCACGTGGAATGGGCCGCGCCCGAGGTGGTGAAGGGCGAAAGCCAGGGGCGGGGAAACAGCGGCGTCTTCCTTATGGGGCTTTACGAAATCCAGGTGCTGGACTGCTACGACAACCCCACCTATGCCGACGGCTCGACCGCCGGGATCTATGGTCAGTTCCCGCCGATGGTGAACGCCTGCAGAAAGCCCGGCAAGTGGCAGATTTACGACATCGTTTGGGTCGGTCCAAAATTCAAGAACGGCAAACTCGCAAGCCCGGCGCGTCTGACCCTGCTGCACAACGGGATACTCGTTCATCACAACAGAGAGCTGACCGGGCCGACGACGCACAGAGCGGTACTTGAATACAAAACGCACGCCCTGGAAGGGCCGCTGGTCCTTCAGGATCACGGCGACCTGGTCCGGTTCAGGAACATCTGGTATCGTCCGCTAGCCTGTTGTTGCGGCACATGCTGATGCTTTAGCGCCTCGATAACTTTGGTAACCGTTCACAAACTCAGCTACAGGGTTGCTATCAGCGTGATTAAGCAATTTGCGCAGTAACTACTCAGCTTGCGTGTAATTTGACGGCCGCACAAGGCCCCGACCTCAAAGAGAGTCGGGGCCTGTCCCGCCGATCTCTGATGCAACCAGCTGAGTGGTTACTTTGCGCAAAGCGCTTTGAAGTGCGGCGGCCGGTCTTCGCCTTCGGCTACGCCCAGGCGCGCTGGACGCTACTTTTGATTTGCACTGCTTCATCGGTCCGCCCCCACGTCAACTGACTCACTGACACACTGCCCGACCGACCCACTGACCTCATCACGGATTCTGGCAGTTACTTTCGCCGGACGGTACACCATCCGTGTTTTTTTCGACGTCACTGTCCATGGCATCAAGCGCAAGCCTGCGCTGCAGCTCGATCTTCGGATGCCAGGGCAGAGTCTCCTTCAATTCATCGAAATATATCAGCGCCCATGCGGGGTCACGAAAAAGGTGAAGATGATAGCAACCGAGCGCGAACCTTGGCTCCGGGTATGAGGGGTCCTTCTCTGCAGATGCCTCGAATAGCGACAGTCCGTCCCCGACTCTGTCCGATTCGCAATACCAGAGGCCCTGGTAGTAGAGGTGTTCGGACGCATCCTTCACGAGAGTTTCGTACTTAAGCAGGTAACCGCCCAAGGAAGACACAGTGAAGGCCGCCAGAAAAATCATCAATGCCGCGCTGGCTGAAAGGCGTCGGCCGACGCCGATTTCTTCGGATGCACGCCCTACAGCACTGCGATGAAAACGTATGCGAAACAAGTCCCACGCGAACAGGATTCCGACCGCTCCATACGGAATCAATGCCAGCAGGGCCGGTAGCCTGTAGCGGCTACACACGTGAAACGCAGCAAGCCCTGTGACATGCCCGATGGCGACAACCAACGGAAGAATTTGAAGCAAGAGCGAGTCGCCCCCGCGCCGCGCGACCACTGCTATGCCAACTGCCGCCAGCGGTATAAGCAAACCGGTGGGCAGGAACAGACCAAACGGCGCAAAGTCGAAACGTTGCAAAAGAGTCCAGAACAGCAGGGACTGCTCTCGCAGCGGATAGATCGCAAAATTTCGTTTTGACTCCGCGCCGGAGAAAATGATCATGAGCTTCCGCCCGAGCGTCCTCAAAAAAGCGCCGGGTTTGGCCACGATGTTTTTAATGGCCGCCCGCTGGAAGTAAGAATTGATATCTGCCGTGTCGAGCACGCCCGCTTCGAGTATCTCGCGCTGGAAATCGTCCCACTCGAACCCGTTCCGCCTGCTCACGACCTCCACGTAATCCGGGTGATTGCCGATGTAAAGGTTGATACCCGCCTTGTTCGAGATGAACACCAGCCTGCCTGCCGCCGTGAAGTTGCGCAGGCTTACGACCAGCGGACACAGTGCGGCGGCGATAATGAACAGCAGAACCAGCTTTACCGGGGAGTATTTTCTGCCCCACGTTTTGCGCTGCCTGATCGCGACGATCGCGATCCACACTGAAAATGGAGGGATTAGAAACAACGCAAGGCCGTGCGCTATCGCGGCCGCACCGGTCAGCAGGCCTGCCGTGAAAAGAGTGAAGACTCCACCACGCCGGTGGAAGGAAGAAAGCTGAATGATCACAATAATGTAGAGTAGGATGACCGTCGGCGTCTCCATGGGCTGAACCTCGAACAGCCACATCGGGGCATAGAGGGCAGAAGCCAGCCCGGCTATGAGCGAGGCGCGGTAATCGAAAAGCAGCTGAACCACCCGGCAAAGGAGAACGCAATTGAGCGACCCAATGAGAATTTGCAGCAGTTGAACGCGGAGTAGGTCGTCACCGAAAACCCGGTAGAAGAAGGAAAGCGCGTAGGGATAGAACGGCGGCTGCCAGAAAGGCGCATTTCCATCAAGCGTTCCAGCCGCAAGCTCAGCCGCTATCTCGTGGTAGCCCTGCGCGTCGGAAATCCGCATGTTGCCGAGATACGAGTTTTGCCTCAGCTCCATGAGAAAAAGCAGCCGGACAATTATGGCAACAAACGCAACCAGAATCAGGATCTGAGCGTTTCTGCCGCGCAACATTTCTCCCTCTCCCGGATTAACCTGATTCACCGCCATCCCATAGGAACGCCGCACTAAAGGGCACTACATCAACACCCAACACGGAATGTCCAATACCGCAGAGCGGGACAAGTATCCAGGGAATCCAATTAATATTGGGAATTCCTTCTTGGATAGTTACTACTCAGTCATGCGCAAGAAATGCGGCGGGACAGGCTGTCCCCGCCCTACCTTTGGAATTCCTGGTAGGGCCGCACAGCCTGTGCGGCCGTCAAAACAGTATGACCTGAGTAGTTACCTTGGATATTGGATATTCAACTACTCTTTTCAGGTTTTACAAGCGCCTCAGCAGACTAAAGGCCCTGTGGTAGGTCAGGGTTGCCGGGACCGAGGTGCTTCAGCATCACGAGCGGATCGGTCCTGGACGGGTTGACTATCTCGACCCCGCCTTCAGCCGCCTCTTCGCTCACGAAGAACTCGTCGCTTGTGAGCTGGCCGAATCTGATCAAGGCCGGCGCCTCGATATCCCAGCAGCCAAGCTGCCCGTGCCCCTGCATTACGATTAACCCGTATGCTCCGGCATCTCTGACCGTAGCGGTGCTGCCGGGCAGGATGGTCAACTCCTTGGCGCTGAACTCGGATGATCTGTATGATATCCAATTCTCGATGAAGCCGGAGGCGCGCATCTCCTCTTCCGGCATAACCGGAACAGGCCGCATGAACCGATGCGCAACGAAATCGGGGTCTAAGTTCAACTCCCAGTCAATCACGTCGAGCAGGTGTTCAACATCGTTCATCTTGTCCGCCGGCGTGCTCTTCCAGAGCAGCTCCTCCGGCACCACCGTGGTGCCGGCAAGCGACTGGTACATGGCGAATATATCCGACGCCTTCTGCGGCTCGTAAGTACAGAGACTGCCGGGCGCGTGCAGCACGCCGGGCGGAACGTCCCAGCCGGTCCCGATTTCCAGCCTGTGCGCCTTGGACAGGTTCGTTATCTTGTTATCGCCCTTGGAGAAATTCACCAGGCACTTGCGCACATCGTCCCGCGTGACGCCGGGGTTAAGCCCGAAGAAAGTGTATGGAAAGTCGCCGCCGTGATTGTTCAACTGGGGCGGAAAGTAGTAGGCTTCCGGCTTGCTAGCCTGGCCGCTGAGCTTCGCGTGCTCCTCGCGGTGATGGATGTGGTGCGGCAGCGGGCCCTGGTTATCGAAGAACTTAGCGAACATCGGCCAGGATTGGTGCTTCCCCCATATCCGTGAACCGAGAAGCCTGTCCTTCAACTCGTTCACCGCGTCCCGGAAGAGGACCTTTTCCGTCCGACCGCCATCTTCAAAAACGATGAAGCTGAGCCCCTCGTTAGGAGAAGTGAGCGGCCCGTTGTCTGCCGGTGTGGCCGATGCGAACCAGCGCTCGTCAATCCCGCCACGCTCTCCGCCGAGCGCGTACTGGTCATCCGGATGAAGTTTCATACGCCGCCCAGGCACGCAGAAGGAACGCGGCACCCAGCTCGGCGCCATCCTTATGATGCCCCCACCCTGATCAAACGCGGCGTTTATAATAGAACGTACCGACATACCTCTCCTTCCGTTTTTGTTATTCGGAATTCTGTCTCCGGAATCCTGAATTTCTGCAAAACGTTAGTTTTGCAAGAGATTTTGTAAATATGCCGGATATCGCGCTGGGAATCAAGCGGTTTCGTTGTCAAAACGAGCGCCGGCGAGAAGATCGAAAGCGACCTGGTCATTGTCGGCATCAGCATTAAAAGCGCCGTAGAATTGGCAGATCGAGCCGTCTTAGCAATGGACGACGGCATTATCCTCAATGAGCGCCTCCAGACCACGCATCAGGACATCTACACTGCTGGCGATAACGCCCGGTTTCCGTATCAAGTGCTCGGGCAGGTGGTCAGGAGTCAGAATTCAGACCGCCGTATTCGGCAGAGCCCATACTGAAGCTATGGGAGCGAAGCGACAATCCAGCGCAGAAGGGCCTCAATCCGGTCATTGACGTGGAAAATATTTCCATCATCCCTGCCGGACCCTTTCCCGATTCCGCGATGCGACTCATGCCTTCGCGCAAGATCTCAGCATCAGGCTTCAGCGCCATGCTCAGGCGTCCGTACTTCAGAATCCTGCGGCGGTTGTAGCTGTGTCCGGACAAGTCCGCCGCGGCGCGCCACATGACCGCCGGGCGCATGCCGGCGACGGCCGCGCTGGCGGCTGCGACCGACTTCTCAACGAGAAGCGCCAGGTAATAGTCCTGTATATCGCCGCTGCCTCTGATCCGGATAAGCATGGCAACGCCCTGCTCGGTAAAGGCCATGGGAGCATAGCGGAGCCCCATGCGATCAGAATTGGAGGTGCCAAATTGGCACCTCCAATTTGCAAATTCATCCGCATCAAGCACAAACATGAAGTCGGCGGGGAACCTGTCGGCATTCCTGCGCACTGCGCGCTTCAGAACGCTGGTTTAGACCTCGTACAGTGCCGCCAGGTCCCTATCAAGCATTACCTTCTGGCTGCGTATCAGATAAATCACCTTCTGAATCCGTTCCAGGGGCACAATGTCATTGTCCACATCACACCCTCCTATGCCGCAAACTGATTCAACGACACATAGTCCTTTACGTATTCCGGAATCACATCTCGCCAGCCGTTCAGAGCCTTGATGTCGTTGATCACGATTCGCGCTCTGGTTTCTGTCGTCATCTGTGTTCCCGCAAACCGGTGTCACCGGTTCTGCCGGGTCATCCTTGGAGGGCGCGGTTACTTTGGCCGCCGCAGCCTTGGCCGAGGGTGAGGTCACGTCCGCGAACGAAGCCCGGCCGCATCAAAAGACTATCGCCGAGAAAACAGGATAGCCCTTGAGCTTGTCGCGGCCCTTGAGAAATGCCAGCTCGATCAGGAAGGTGATCTCGACTATTTTTCCGCCCAGGCGCTCGACGAGGTGCGCCGCGGCAGCGGCCGTTCCGCCGGTAGCCAGCAGGTCGTCCACTATCAGTATCTTGTCGCCCTTGGCCACCGCGTCAGTATGCAGGCTGAGCGTGGCCGAGCCATACTCAAGCTGAAAATCCTCGTCTATCGTGGTGAACGGGAGCTTGCCTTTCTTGCGGATGGGAATGAAACCGATGTTCAGACTCCGGGCCACGGCCGCTCCAAAAATGAAGCCGCGCGCGTCAACGGCGGCGACCGCCTTGATATCCTTGCCCTTCTGACGTTCGGCAAACGTCTCTACCGCCATCTTGAAGAGCGCAGCATCCTTTAGTATAGGGGTGATATCCTTGAAAATAACGCCCTTCTGTGGAAAGTCCGGAATATCGCGAATCGCCGCCTTGAGATCACTAACGCTCATTGTCTTTCTCCTTATGGTGTTTAAATGACCTCCTGCCGCCTCGTGCGGGAGAACGGGCAAACAACATTGAAGATTTACACCTGTTAATCGGAGAAAGCCAGAAAAATCATTCTGCCGGATTGCATACGCAACATGTCCGGCCTCACCCGGCTAAAGAACACACACACCGGCATTCGTCCCCGGTTCTTCTGTAGTGGCATGAGCGTCCTCACTCGTGGTCCTTCTCTTCTATTTTCT
>CAYWJE010000172.1:0-7860 GCA_964458525.1 uncultured Verrucomicrobiota bacterium | reverse complement strand
GCCGCCCTGTATGATGTCACTCTCTCAATGCCCGCCGATAAGGACCGGACATACGAGATATATCTTGAAATCATCAAGGACAGACTCAAGCCGCTCGCCGGCGCCATTGACTTCGTGAAGCGCTGCCGCTCACGCGGGTTAAAGCTGGCCGTTGCATCCAGCGCCGACCGCGTGAAGGTGGCCGGCAATCTCCGGGAGATTAAGCTGCCCGAGACTTCCTTTGACGCATGCGTAACCGGGAGCGACGTTCAAAACAAGAAGCCGCACCCGGAGATCTTTCTTTGCGCTGCGGCAAAACTTGGGCTGACGCCGGATGATTGCCTGGTTGTCGAGGATGCGCCGAACGGAATCGAGGCTGCCCGCGCGGCGGGAATGCGCTCACTGGGACTTACCACCAGCTTTGATGCCAAAACGCTGCGCGCCGCAGGCGCATGGATGACCGCCGGCGACCTGGCCCATGCACCTCTCTCTGTTCTGAATTCACCCTAAATCCGGCAGTTGAATTTTTTCTGACAGGATAACATGAATTCCCGTCCCCATGGGACTATACTGATTGGTCTTGTATGGTTGGCGCCCTCCAATGGAACCCCGTGATGAATTCCGCAGCCTGCGCCGCGACCCTGCTCGCGGCAGGGATCAGTCTGTGCATACTGTACCGGAACCTGCTGCGTAAGACCGAGCGCTCAAAAGCAATTCTTCTTATGGCCCCACGCATCCTGCTTCTGATGCTTCTGTCCATCGCGCTCTTCGATCCATCATGGCGCCGCGAAACTAGCGAGATCCAACGGCGCAAGATCGCCGCTTTGTTGGACGTCTCCGGCTCGATGGAGCTGCTCGACAGGCCGGACGCGACAAGACTGCAACGCGCCCGTCTCATTCTCGACTCCATGCGGAAAAACCTGCCCGAAGGAACGACTCTCAACGTGTTTGAATTCGATTCACGGCTCAAACCGGACGAGCCGCCTGCCTGGACCAGGTTGGCCGTTCCGGATAGCGCCGGACCCGTGCCGGACGGCATGCCGGCAGACGAACCGGGCTATACAGATATCGCGGCAGCTCTGCTGGAGTTCGCCGGGGAATATGATTCAGCCGCGTATAATTCTATTATCATGTTGACTGACGGCGGAGATGAGCCTGTTCGGGCCGCAAAACTGCCGATGGCACCGATCTCTATCATTGGAGTCGGCAGTAGCCCTTCAACATGGAACGATTTGTCCATAGCGGAAGTTCGCGCACCGCGGAGAGCCGAGGCAAAAGTTGATTTTGAAGTGAGTGTTGACATTATCGTACGCTCCGGCGAAAGCAGCCCATTTTTCAACAATCGCTCCGAGGTGACTGTCTTCCTGGAACAAGAGGTGGATGATGATTGGGCGCCCATTGATTCCCGGAAACAGCCGATGATCAACAGACGAGCCCGTTCGATCTTCAGGGTCAACCCCGAATCAACCGGAGTCGCGCATTACCGGGTGCGCGTGGAGCCAATCGAAGAGGAGCTGTCAATCCTCAACAATACCCGCCGATTCTCCGTTGATGTGCATGACAAGTCCCTCCGCGTGCTGTACTTCACGAGAGAGATTGGCATGGATTTCAAGCACATACGCAGCGAGCTGGCCGGGGATCCTGGGATTTCCTTCACCGCCATTTTCAGAACGGCCAGCGAGCGATTCACCGTCCAGAGCCAGGACCCCTCAACAGCCTCCGACCTCGATGCCGGCTTCCCCATTGACCCCGGGAAGCTGGCAGTTTTCGACTGCCTGATCATCGGCTCGGTCCCGGCGGAAAGCTGGATCCCTGCCCAGATGGAAGCACTGTCCGAATATATCGAAAACGGCGGCACCGCGATCTTCACCGGGTGCGAGCATTTCGGACCGGGCGGCTATGCGGACACGAAACTGGCCGACCTGCTGCCGTGGCGGGTGGAACAGGGCAATCCCGTCGTCATGCTCGGCCGGTTTCCCGTCAGTATTCCTTCGTTCGCGGCCAGCTCACCGATTGTGGCGGGAATCGAGGCGCTGCTTGCCGATGAGCAGGGCGCAGCTCTCGACAGCCTGTTCGATCCCGGCCCCGTGAAAGCCGGCGCGGAGATGCTCCTGAGCAGCGCCTCTGACACGCGGATTGTGGCGGTGATCGCTATCCACGCCTTCGGCAAGGGCAGGGTGATGGCAATCGCAAGCAATACTTTCTGGCGCTGGGCGAGGCAGTCCGAAAACCTCCGCAAGGCGCATGGGCTCTTCTGGCGGCAGGCCGTCAGGAACCTCCCCGGCAGGGAACAGGCAGGCCGCGCTCTCGATATACGCTGGGACAGGGTGCAATACAGGCCGGGTGAACAGGCTTCTGCATTCATCTCCGTGCGGCCCGTTGACGGACGGGCACGAAGCGACTTGCGACTTTCGGCTTCGATTTCGGATGGCGAGACTACGACTTGCCTGAACGCTGAACCGCAGGACGACGACGCCGGAGCCTTCACGGTGCGGATGCTGCTTAATAAACGCGCCGATTACACTTTCAGGCTGAGCGCCTATGACGAGTCAGGCCTGGTCGAGACGATTGAGCAGACCGTGCGCGCCGAGCCGCTCCTCGTCGAAGGCTCAAATCTGGAGGTGGATGAGGATTTCCTGCGGCGCCTTGCCGCCCGCGGCGGCGGGACCTATTTGCACGAGGACAAAGCCAAAGATCTGCTGAAACACATCACGTCCAGTCAAGGAAGGAAAACCCTGATCAGCGAGCGCCCCTTGATCGGATCGGGTCCATGGTTTTTCACCGCGGCAATCATTCTGCTTCTTTTCGAATGGATACTGCGACGGCGCATGAACATGGTGTGACAAGGCGCATCCCTTGAGATTTTTTTCACCATGAAGGGCATGAGGCAGTCGGGCAGTGAATCAGTCAATCAGTGGGTCAGCAGGACAGTGGGGGAAGAAGTTGAGAAGTTTAGTCTGGAAATCTTTCTTCAATTAGCGTAACTGTTCAGGTATGCTCCGAACAGGCTGCGAATACGCGCTCTTTGCGCCAGGATAAAATCCTGGCCTACATTTTTTCATGCTGTAGGCCTTCATATAATGAAGGCACCGTGATGCCGTCATGCTCCGCCACCTGCCCGCTTTATGGCGGGGGCGGATCTGCGAAATGGCGGCTTACAGATTTTAGATTTTTGTAAGCCTTCATATCACGGATCTGCCCTATCCGCTTGCGGATAGGTGTGACGGATCATGAAGGTGTTCCTATAGGCCAAGATCTTCCTTAGTGACTTTGTGGCTTTGTGAGAAAAAACCATAACAGGAGGGCAGTCCATGGTTTGGCGCTACATAAGCCAGCAGCATCAGGTTCTTCGCGCCATACTGTCCGGCATAGGCAAGACGGCTGTGATCTATCCGATTACGGTTCTGAGCGGTGTGGCATGCGGCACTGTTGATCTGGGTATCATCTTCTTCGCAAGCGAGACACTGGGGGCGGGTCCGGCCCAGATAGGTCTGCTTATTGCCTCGCGATTCCTGCTCTATGTCACGGGATGCATGGTTTTCCGGGGGCTTCTTTCCAAGTATCCTCCCCGCTATAGCATCCTCATCTCGTGTTCTCTTATATCTCTTTGCCTCTTCTGGGCGTTTTTTATCAAGTCGCTCGTATCGGCGTTTATTCTCTTCGGAATTGCCGGAATCGCGCTCGCGCTTTTCTGGCCGCCCATCATGGGCTGGCTTTCTTCCGACTTCGAAGGAAAGCAGCTCAACAAGGCAATGGGCTTGTACAACCTTTGCTGGAGCGCCGGCGTGATCGTCAGCCCCCTGATTGCGGGGTGGCTGGGTGAAAAAGACCCGCGGCTTCCAATAGGGGTCGGCGCCGGACTGTTCTTGCTGAACGCGGCGATAGTGTTTGGAGCGATAATGGCGCTGGCGCGGATTAGCGAAGATGACCAGAAGGCGGACAGATCGTTCGCCAAGCCAACGGACGGGAAAGGCAGCTGTTTTCTTCGTTTTCCTGCATGGGTGGGATTGTTCAGCTGCTTCGCCCTTGCAGGCGCCATCGGGAACGTTTTCCCTCTTTCCGGGCAATTCGATCTGAACATGAGCAAGCAGATAATAGGAGTTCTGTTCACCGCGCGAATAGCTTCGCAAACGTTGGCGCTTGGAATGATGGGCCGCACCAGCGCCTGGCATTTCCGGCCCGGGCTGATCTTCCTCAGCTCCATCGGGTTTGCCGCTCTGCCCATCTTCATGATGCGCGCGGAGACCATGGCGGGGCTTGCCCCGGCATTCTGCGTCCTGGGCCTGTTCGTGGCTTTCAATTATTCAAGCAGCATGTTCCATGCAATGACCGGAAGCACGAACAGGACATCCCGCATGGCGATTCACGAAGCGCTTATAGCCTCTGGCCTCGTTGTCGGCTCTGCATCCGGCGGCGCAATCTATCAGTGGCTCGATATGCCAAGCGTCTACCTGTTCTGCGCAGCGCTTATGGCGCTCACCGCCTGCGCGCAGTTCATTATGATAGCGGCGCAGAAGAAGAGACAGACAAATACGGCTTAAGAAGTGTAATACCCAGGGCGTAAAAAAAACTGGCGGAACAGGCTCGCCGCCCATTCCGCCAGTTGTGATCTCAATTAAGGCGTCAAATCAATGACGCGAGATATCAGAAGCGATCTCTGCGACCGCCGCCACCGCCACCACCGCCACCGCCGCCGCGCCTGTCATCAGACCTGGGCTTCGGCTGCGACTCGTTTACACGCAACGGACGACCCATGAAATCGGTGCCATTGGTGCTCTCGATCGCCTTATCAGCTTCTCCGCGTTCGGGCATCTCAACGAAACCAAACCCCTTTGAACGCCCCGACATCTTGTCCACTATCACCCGCGCCGAGGCGACAGTGCCGTGTTGCTGAAACAACTGCTGCAGATCCGCATCAGTCGCCTCGTACGGAAGGTTTCCCACATAGATATCCATAACTCGCCCTCTCTCTTGTCATGAAACTCTTTCCCGAGATCCTTCAACCATGACACCATTTGAAGCTCGGTTTTCGCTGAATCCAGCGATTAAGGTAATATTATTACACGAGATCAAATATTTGCAAGTAATATTTTGTGCTTTTTTTCCACACCCCCACCGGCACACCTTCGGCGTGAATTATTCAACTTGGAACTCAGGAAGGGAGAAAGGGGAACGAGGGATGGGCAGACCGTGACTGCCCCACCTCAAGGCGGAGCACATTTTCTACTTTCCTCCCGGAGTCTTATATCCTACTATCCTCTTATTGTATCGCTCCTCTGCGTGCTTTCCGCGGTGAATATGAAACTATACGACACACATGTGCACTTCAACGACCTGCTCGACGAAATGGATATTGAATCCATCCTTGCGGGATCTGACGATGTGCGCGGAATGATCGCCGTCGGCGGCTCCCCTGATGCCAACGAGCAGGCGGCTAAGCTCGCACTTTCAAACCCCGGGCGCATCAAGGCCGCAGCTTGCTATGGCCGCCAGCTCGCCGGGAAGGACTGCTCCATGTCCGAGCTGGAAGCCCGGTTGGCAACCGGCCGGTTTTGCGCTATCGGCGAAACAGGACTGGATTTTCACTACGATTCGGACACTAGGGAAGCCCAAATCGTCCTTTTCGAACAGATGCTCGACATAGCTGGCCGCCACAAACTTCCCGTGATCGTTCACAGCAGAAATGCCGAAGAAGTTACAACAGCCATGCTGCGTGAACACCTGAAACACCGGAGGAACGGACCTTCTCTCCCGGGCATTCTGCACTGCTTCACCGGCAGCAGGAAGTTCGCTTCTGATTTGCTGGATCTAGGCTTCCTGATCAGTTTCAGCGGCATCATCACATTCAAGAACGCCGGCGACTTGCACGAGGTCGCAGCAATGATCCCGGACGACCGTCTTTTGATTGAAACAGACTCCCCTTACCTCTCGCCCGAACCGCATAGGGGCGAAACCAACACTCCCGCAATGGTCCGATATGTCGCCGAAGCCCTTGCAAAGATAAGAGATGCTTCTTTTGAGAACATAGCCTCTATCACCGCAAGAAATGCAGAGAGGTTATTTTTATGAAGAAGCGCACTGCTGTTGGAATTGATGTCGGCGGCACGATTAACAAGGTGGGGCTTATTGACGAGACCGGCGCCATACTCCAACGCGCCGACTTCGTGACCGCAGATGCCCATTCACCCGCGGAATGGCTGAACCGCGTTGAAACGGCAATCCTCCGTTTCAAGAAGAGCGGCTGGAAACCCGTCGGGATCGGCGCGGGCGTGCCGGGCTTTGTTGATTTCCAGCGCGGTTATATTTACCAGCTCACCAATATTGACGGATGGAGTAACGAGCCGATTGCCGAAAAACTTCGATCCCGCTTCGGCCTGCCGGCATTTGTTGACAACGACGTTAATGCAATGGCGCTGGGGGAATGCACGTTCGGCGCAGGCCGCAAGCACTCTAACGCAGTATTCGCGACTCTTGGCACGGGAGTGGGCGGGGCAGTCTATATCAACGGGGCGCTGTGCCGCGGGGCTCATTCAATGGCGGGCGAAATCGGGCATATCCCCATTTTTATGAACGGGCACAAGACCCGTGAAGGACGCGGCGGTCTCGAAACTTATGTCGGGAACAAGAGCATAACCAGGAATGCCGCGAAAGCAGTCAGAAGCGGACGCAAATCGCTCATATTGCAACTTGCGGGCGGAAACATCAAAAACATCACTCCAAAGCTAATCGCCGACGCGGCGCATAAGAAAGATCCCCTGGCGTTGGAGGTTTTCGACAAGATGGCCGACTGCCTTGCCACGGCCTTTGCCGGCGTGACCTACCTGCTTCAGCCGGAGGTGATAATCGTCGGCGGCGGCGTATCAAGATGCGGAAAGCCGCTATTCGCGCCCCTGCGCGCACATCTTAAGGAAAGACTTAACCCCATTTTCGCCACCCGCATTTCGGTCGAGCCTGCCGCCCTCGGCAACAGGGCGGGGATGATAGGCTGCGCCTGCCTCGTTTTTCAGGCAGGATAGGCCGAACTTGAGGGAGAGCACCTGTGCTGTATCCCTTCCTGCTTTCCTGAGTTCCAAATTGAATATGGAAGGGAGCTGTGTGAATTTGGAATGCAGGAAGGGGAGGAAGGGAGAAGAAGAGATTTCTTTTCCTGCTTTCCTGAGTTCCAGATTGAAACTTCCGTGGCCATGCTCATGAAATCGGGCGGCCCAGGTCAGCCGGACCTGTTTCCCAGCACGCTCCCGAAAAATTCCTCCAGCTTGTTCCTGAACGCTTCGGGGAAAAAGCCCTCCCCGTCATTATGCGAGCCGGTTGTCTCGAGGAACCATTTCGGTTCAGGGGCGGCGTCACAAATCTTCCTGCCGTGTTCAAACGGGATCATCTCATCTTGCTTGCTGTGAACGACCAGGATGGGACACCGGATATCCCCTATTCTCCCGAGTGTGTCGAACCGGAACCGGCAGAGCAGTCTAATCGGAAGATAAGGATACAACTTCCTTCCGACATCGGGTATTGACGTGAACGTTGATTCCAGAACCAGTCCGGCAGGGGTGACCTGCGTCGCCAGCCAGGTCGCTATCGCGCCGCCCAGCGACCGGCCATGGATCACAATCTCGCATGGATCCAGATTCCTCTCTTCGACCAAATGCCCCCACGCTGCCATTACATCACGGTATGTGCCGTCCTCCGACGGTTTGCCCGTGCTCATTCCATAACCTCGATAGTCAAAGATGAACACGTTCATTCCAAGCTTACGAAAGAAATCTATCGCATAGACGCGGTCGCCGTTGTTTCCTCCGTTCCCATGGCACATCAGCAGCGTCCCGCGCGCTTCTTCCGCGGGAACGAACCAGGCTGCAATCCGTTCGCCGTCGGACGTCTCGA
>CAYWJE010000171.1:0-7887 GCA_964458525.1 uncultured Verrucomicrobiota bacterium | reverse complement strand
CGCC
Source organism: uncultured Verrucomicrobiota bacterium (assembly GCA_964458525.1). Classification (GTDB taxonomy): domain Bacteria; phylum Verrucomicrobiota; class Kiritimatiellia; order JAAZAB01; family JAAZAB01; genus CAYWJE01. Next base: position 7,883 of record CAYWJE010000171.1, on the reverse strand, counting down.
GCGTTAAGCCCGCATTTGACAAAATCTCCTCTTTCTCCACCTCCGTGTCTCTGTGCCTCTGTGGTAAGATCTTAAGTTTGAAGTTGATGAAGTTTGTTGAAATACAAGACATCTCGATTGTTACAGCTATATATACACCTGAATCCGTGACGGGGTTTTCTTAAAACAATGAAATCATCACGGATTCAGGTTTGAAACCGCGCGTGCGAATATATAACGGATTCAGAATATGCTGAAATAGTAGAGCCATACAACATACTTGGCAAGAAACTCGGACGCATGATGCAATGCCATGAATCATTCTGCAAATAATCAGTCGGGCCGTCAGGAGCCGGACAGTCAGACAGTCGGGCCGTCAGACAGTCAGGCAGTCAGGCAGTCGGACAGTCGGGCAGTCGGGCAGTCATACCGTCGGACAGCCGGACCGCCCAACCGCCCGACAGTCCCACCGCCCGACCGCCCGACAGGCCGGCTATCGCCGGCGCGCCGCCGAAGTCTCCGGCGTAATTATGCTTGAAAGCATTATGCCTATCAGCATAATGTCCTGAATGGTTGTCACGGAAATCGCCAATGAAGTTTATCAACCGATATAAAGAACTTAAACAACTTGAACGACTCTCGGATGCCGGAAAGGGCGGCATGGCCGTTCTATGGGGACGACGGCGGGTCGGAAAGACCCGCTTGCTCCTGGAATGGTCGCGTCGCCACAAAGGTCTTTATCTTGCATGTGACGAATCGGCGCCTGCGATTCAGCGAAAGTATTTCGCGGACCGGATCGCGGAAAGATTTTCCGGATTCAATGAGGTGGATTATCCGGATTGGCCAAGTCTCTTTAACCGTTTAGCAAAAGAAGCAAAACGACAGGCATGGAATGGGCCGCTCATTATTGACGAATTGCCCTACCTGGTGGTATCAGCAAAGGAAGTCGCGAGTGTTCTTCAGCGCTGGGTGGATCATGAGGCTAAAGACGCCAACCTGACTATAGCGCTTGCCGGCTCCAGTCAGCGCATGATGCAGGGAATTGTGCTTGATCGTTCCGCGCCTTTATTCGGGCGTGCCGCTGTCGCCATGCGGATCATGCCGCTTTCGATCGGTTATCTCTCTGAGATATTCAACCTGCGGCATGGCCTGCAAACGGTTATGGCTTATTCGGTGTGGGGCGGCATTCCGCGCTATTGGGAATTGGCCGGGGAATATGGCGCCAACTTGTCGGAGGCGGTGGATGCGTTGCTGTTAAACCCGCTCGGACCTTTACACGATGAACTTGACACTTTGTTACTAGAGGAAATTCCACCAGCAAACGCATTACGCCCTCTGCTTGACGCGATCGGGTTGGGCGCCAATCGTCCGTCGGAAATCGCCGGACGGCTGGGTCAACCCGTTACTTCACTGTCGCGGCCATTGGGTCATTTGGTGGATATGGGAATTGTCCGCAGGGAGGTTCCTTTCGGCGAGTCGGAAAACTTAAGCAAGCGAGTTTTATACAAAATCGCCGATCCCCTCACGCGGTTATGGTTTGCCTTAATAGCGCCCAACCGTTCGTTATTAATGGAATCAGCGCAACAAGTTCGCAAGAAAGTATGGATTTCCCGGAAAGACGGGGTTTTTTCCATGACTTGGGAGGGCCTGTGCCGTTTGAGTGTTTGCCGGTTAACCGCGAAGTGCGGCTTAGCGGCGCTTGGCCCGTGGAAACCTGCCGCTCGGTTTTGGCAAGGCAACGGACCTGAATGGGACCTTGTTTCCATTTCACTGGATCAAAAGCATCTTCTGCTTGGAGAGGTTAAATGGACGGAATCATTTGTAAAACCATCAGATATTGAACGGCTATTTTATCAGTTGAAGAGAAAAGGACTTCCCTCTCTAAAGGGGGTGGCGGAATTGCAAGTAATTTATGCCGTCTTCATCCCGCGCCACGACAAAATAGGATCGCTGCCGGACAATTCTTTTGTTGTTGATGCCGACGAAGTTGTTGCGGCCTTGTCCGAAAACGAGCATTAACCCTCATGACCAAAGATCAAAGATCACGTCTCTCCCTCGAAGCGCAACAGAGACCCTGTCGAATGGCGGGGCACCTCTCTTCCCCCTGCGCCTCCGCGCCTCTGCGGGAGACATCTTCCTCTCGTCTCTCCCCGGCTCACCGCCTCAACCTCGCACAGGCATACGCTGCTAAGGGCGATATCAAGGCGGCGGAGCGTCACGTCGCCGCCACCTATTCCGAAAACCCGGATCTGAAGGACGGCTACGCCCGCATCGGATGGCAGTTTTTTGTGTTGCCGAGAGCTGGTCGGTGTTATAGTATGCGAGTCGTAAATAGGCTTGGTAAATGATCATTGGCTCACAATCTCTAACAAGAGGGTCTTTGGGAAGGCTGGAGGCTGGGTTTCTTGCCGACATGGGCAATACCCCAACCTTCACCATTCAAGATGCGCGCGAAGTCCTAAATTCAGCGCCGGGATATCCGGTCTCAGCTTTTCTGAAACGCTTGGCACAGAAAGGTTGGATACGGCAGATAAAACGAGGGTATTTTGCGATCATCCCTTTATCTTCAGGCAAGTCCCGCGTTCCCCAACTTCATGAATTTATAGTTGCCATGACATTGGTTGCGCCTGCCGCCATAGCTTACTGGTCGGCCTTCAGTCATCATGGCATGACCGAGCAAATACCTCGTACCGTGTTTGTGGCCACGAATCATCACGTCCGCCGTCCAGTAACCAACGCTCTTGGAATGGGGTTCAAAATTGTCTCTGTCAAGCCGTCCAAGTTTTTTGGAGTGGCAAAAGCCTGGATTGATGAACAACCATTCGCCATTACCGAAAAGGAAAAAACAATTGTTGATGGTCTGGACCTGCCGGAATATGTTGGGGGGGTGGGATCGGTGGCCAGGGCGTTGAGCACATCTTGGAAATCCCTGGACGAATCCAAGCTATTTCAGTATGCGGCCAAAATTGACAATGGCGCTGTTGTGAAACGATTGGGCTTTCTGATGGAAACTTTGGCGCTCGGCAACCCGGATGAATTGCGACGCAAGGAGAGTCTTTCTTCCGGATTTTCCCCCCTCGACCCCTCATTGCCCAAATGCGGCAAATACAATCGGCGATGGGGACTGCTTGTCAATGCGGGAATCCAGTTATGAACAGAAATGCGCCCACCGTCAGATCAACTGCGATCCCGACGGGCTGACTTCGCCCCATCTCAAGGAGTGGAATCAAGCCGCGTGGCTGAATCAATTAAAACCCATGCTGATCACGCTGCCGGATTACGAAAAAGTTTGGAGCGAATGGGAGAGAGCTTGCTGCCGGCTCTTTGCCGGTGAAGAGATTTAACACAGGCCTCGGACTTGAGTTTGCCGCCGCATGACCAACGAACGCACAAATCCGCCTTCCGGCATGCGCGGCTATAAGAAACATGCAGCGGCATCGCGTGGAAGATTGGAATGATGGAATACTGGAAGGATGAAGCAACGCGGCGGGGTAAGAATATCCATTCTCATTATTCCACAATTCCACCATTCCATCATTCCCGTCCCTACGGGACGACAGCACAAATCATCCGAGCGTAAGAATAAAAGAAGTCCTCCGTAAGCGGTCAGTCATGCAGTCCAATAGACCGACAGCTCGTTGAAGAGTCTTGCAAAGGAAGCAAAAAACCGATATATCCATATATCATGTTCGTATGTTCGAGTGTTGCGTATGAGCGCGCAAACATATTCATCGGGAGCAGAAAATACAAGTCGTCAGAGAAATTATTCATCCCCGCGCCGCAGGATCAGTATTGATATTCCGGGAGAATATGTTTGGCAACATCTTAAATTAAGGGAACAGGAGGAATGATGACAAGCTTGGTTACTATGGATTATGAGCCGGAACTAGCGGTGGCGCTAGGTCGGGAAGGAGCAGATCTTGAAAAGGAGGTGCGATTGGCTTCAGCCCTAAAGCTATTTGAACTCGGTCGCATATCCAGCGGATTGGCCGCGCGATTGGCCGACATGAGTCGGCTCGAATTTCTAACTGTTTGCGGACAGTACGGAGTCTCTATATTTCAGCAAACAGCAGATGATTTGAGCGGTGACATAGACTCCGCATTAGGATGCGCGAAGAAATGAGTGTTGTTATCAACACTTCACCGCTCATTGCTTTGGAACGGATCGGGCGCCCGGACATTTTGCCCGGTCTGTTTGGCTCAGTCGTTTGCCCACGATCCGTTATTGATGAGCTGTGTGCATTCCCCTTCCATTTACGTGCGGACAGTTCCATCGAGAAATCTTCTTGGTTAAGCATTTTGCCTGATCCGCCTGAAGTGGTCTTTCGTAAAGAACTGGGTGCAGGCGAAACCGCTGCTATTGCGCTCGCGGTCAGCATCAAAGCCGAAATGATTGTCTTGGATGATTTGGCAGCCAGACGAATTGCAAGAGAGATTGGATTAAAGATATCCGGAACATTGGGGATTGTTCTTGCTGCTCACCGACGCGGGTTGCTTGACGATGTTGCCGGGACACTGGATGATCTTCGCTCGGCCGGATTTCATCTATCCAAGACTCTGATTCAGGATTGCATTGCCCGGTCGAGGCGCAACTAAATCAATCGTGCCAGAATGCCCCTTCATGAATCTTCATACCCTTCATGGTGAGGAAATCATCCGAGCTTGAGAATGAACAAAGATTCCCAGATCACAAATCAACAATCAACAATCAAAAATCAACCATGCCGGCTATCGCCGGCCATGCTCCTCAACCTCGCCCAAGCATACGCCGCCAAGGGCGACCTGGCCGCGGCCGAGCGGCAAGTCGCCGCCGCCTACGCCGAATCGCCCGACGTCAAGGACGGCTACGCCCGATGTGGCTGGCAGTATTTTGCGGTTAAGAAGGACTATTCCCAGGTGGGCCGTCAGCTTCTCGCCACCCGGGCGGACTATTCCAATATTATCCGGCGTACCACGCGCGACCTCGATAGCCGGCGCCTCTCGCCGCAAGGTGAAGTCATTCACGCCAAGGCGCTGGCCCATATTGACGGAATAGATGCAATCTCTCCGCTTGTCGAGAAACTGTATGATGAGAACCCGGACTTCAAGAATGCCTGGTCCCAGATTGCCTGGGACTTTTTCATTCCGGCCCGCCGGGCCTTTCGCGAGGTCATTCCCTTTCTCGAACGTGATTTCCAGTTGGGTCGTTTCGGTGGTGATTGGCAGTTGAATTATGCGCAGGCCCTCGCTGTTGTCGGACGTGAGGCGGAGGCGGAGAGCAGGGTTGTTGAAGCCTACGCATCCGATATCGTGCTGCTGGATGGCTTCAGCCGCTGCGCCTGGGCGGGCTTCTGGCCGAAGAAACAGCATCGCAAGGTAATTGAGTGGATGGAGAGGGACAGTCGGGCAGTGGGTCAGTCTGTCAGTCTGTCAGTGAATCAGACGTGCGCCACCCGTCCCGATCTTGGATCGGGACTGGCGCATCCGCCCCCTCCACGGCGGGCAGGCGTGGCGGAGTCAGTGAATCAGAGGCAATCGTTCGTCAATCATCCGGTCAAGCGCATATCGGCCAGCCAGCGGCTGAATCTTGCGCAAGCCTATGCCGCGGTCGGCGACCTCGCCAAGGCGGAAGAGCAGGTCGCCGCGGCTTACACCGAGGCGCTCGATGCGAAGGACGGCTACTCGCGCATAGCATGGCAGTATTTCTGGCCGAAGAAGGAATATACCAAAGTTCTGGAGTTAATGGAGAGGGATGCGGAGGAAGCGGTGGGTCAGTCTGTAAATCCGTCAGTGAATCAGTCGTCAGGTCAGTCAGTTAATCAGTCAGTCAGGCAGAATCAGTGCCCGGCTTCACAAATCACAAATCACAAATCAACAATCAAAAATCAGCCCTGCCGGCTATCGCCGGCCACGCTCATCAACCTCGCCGTCGCCCATGCCGCGAAGGGCGACCTTGCGACAGCGGAATCGCTTGTTGAAAGCGCGTACGCCGAAGACCCGTGTGTGAAGGACGGCTACGCCCGTGTCGGCTGGGCACGCTACTGGCTGTTGAAGGAATACGACAAGGTCATCGAGTGGATGGAGATGGACGTCGGGCAACCGGTCAGACAGTCCGACAGTCAGGCAGCCGGACAGCCAGACAGATACACCGGCCAACCGCCCGACCGCCCAACAGGTCGGCTATCGCCGGCCATGCTCCTCAACCGCGCAAAGGCCGTTGCCAAGGTCGAGGGTATTGAGGCGGGTTTTTGCCAGGTGGAAGAGATCTGCATTGAAAATCCCGACTTCAAGAACCCCCGTTCGCAGCTCGCATGGATGTTGTTCCTCGAAAAACGGATCACGCATGAGGAGGTTATTCCGTATTTTGAAAAGGACAGACAGGAAGGTCGTCTCATGGGCGAATATCTTCTGACCTATGCCGAGTCATTGGCCGTGGTCGGCAGGGAAGCGGACGCGGAAGAGCTCGTGCTCGAAGCTTATCGGGAAGCGCCGGAGCTAAAGGACGCCCGCGCCCGCATAGCGTGGAAGCTCTTCTGGCCGAAGAAAGAGTACGACAAGGTCATCGAGTGGATGGAGCGGGATCTGAGGTACAGTATTCAGAATATGGATGATTCCCTCTGCGCCTCTGCGCCTCTGCGGGATACAATCAACAATCAAAAATCAAAAATCGAAAATCAGCAATCCAGCCTATCGCCGGCCATGCTCCTCAGCCTTGCCCAGGCCTACGCCGCCAAGGGCCACATGGCCGGGGCCGAGCAATGCGTCGCCACCGCCTATGCGGAAAATCCGAAATTGAAGGACGGCTACGCCCGGATCGGCTGGATCGCCTTTGCTTCAAAACCGGACGAACGCATCAAGGCTCTTCCATATCTTGAAAAGGATTACGCCGCAGAACGCCTTTCACCCGCGCACATGCTCAACCTGGCGCAATTGTATGCACAAAAGGGCGATCTTGATGCCGTCGGCAAATTTGTTGAGAAAGCCTATGCCTCCGACACCAAGCTCAAGAATGGCTATGCCCGGATCGGGCTCCAGGCCTTTGCGGAGAATAAGGATTATGCCTCGATCCGGATATGGGTTAAGCGTGACGCAGATGCCGACCGTTTGACCCCTAATTGGCTGTTAAATCAGGCAAAAGCGATCGCCCGAACGGATGGCATGGAAAGTGCTATTCCTTTTGTGGAGGACGCTTACGAGGCCGATCCGGGGTTGAAGAACGGCTTCGCACAAGTCGCCTGGTCGCGGTTCATTCCGGAGGACATGGCCTATGAAAAGGTTCTTCGATATTTTGAAAAGGATATCGAGCGCGGCGCCTTGAACGGCGAGTGGCAGCTCAACTATGCGCAAGCGCTGGCTGTCATGGACCGCGAAGACGAAGCGGAAAAGAATGTGGCGGCCGCCTACGCCCGGGACCCGAACTTGAAGAACGGATATGCGAGGTGCGGGTTTGCAAGGCATTTCCAATTCCATTACCAACCGGAAAAGGCATTATCCTGGTTTGGGAGGGATATCGAATCAGGGCGTCTACTGAGCATGTTTAGGACACACTACGCTTCGGTTTTGGCCGCCACAGGTGCCTTGGGCAACGCGCAGGCCATAGTGGAGCAGGCCTATGCTGACGATCCGATGGTTAACAGCGGTCATTCCTTGGTCGGTTGGTATTATTATGTGATTCAAATGGGCGATCCGAAAAAGGCGTTACCCTTGTTCGAGCGGGATATTGAAGTGGACCGGTTACGCTCAAACGCAGGCATATTGTATGCGGGGCTTTATGCCCATTTAGGAAATAAAGAAAAGGCCGAAGACATTGTCAAAGAACATTACAAGGCTGACCCGAAGATCGGAGAAGGCTATATGTTCATAGGACTTTGTAGTTAGAGCCTGTCCCACTCCGTCTAATGCATTGATCTAAAGCTTATTACGGT
>CAYWJE010000170.1:0-7890 GCA_964458525.1 uncultured Verrucomicrobiota bacterium | reverse complement strand
AATCTCACTCACCGGCGACTCAAGGTCGCCGGTGGGTAAAGCCAAAATGAGAATTGCTGACCCCCTTCATTATCCTGTTGACGCATATTTCAGAAGTGTGCAAGATTGCCGGGATTGATCCCAGCTGGCAGAAAGCGAGGAGATTTCATGTCTGTGAATACCATGTTTCCATCTCTGTCGAAGGATTTTCTTGAACAGCGCCTGCGTCCCCCGTCCGGCCGGATCCGCATGGTCTTGGATACCGATACGTACAACGAGGTTGACGACCAGTTTGCGATTGTCTACGCGCTGCTCTCGCCAGAGAAGCTGAAAGTCGAGGCGATCTATGCTGCGCCGTTCAGCAACCAGCGCTCTTCGGGACCGCGCGACGGAATGGAGAAGAGCTACGATGAGATATTGCGGCTGCTAGACCGCCTTGGCGTGGCGCACGATGGTTTTGTCTTTCGCGGCTCCACGAAATACCTTGCGGACGAGCCTGAGAAGAGTCCTGCCGCGTGCGACCTGGTGAAGAAAGCAATGGCTTCGCCGGATGATGATCCCTTGTATGTAGTGGCGATAGGCGCGATCACCAACGTGGCATCGGCGCTGCTGATCGAGCCGAGGATCGTTGAAAAGATAGTCGTCGTTTGGCTCGGCGGCAATCCGCAGGCGCTGCCCCACACCAACGAGTTCAACCTCCAGCAGGATGTGCGCGCCTCCCGCCTGATATTCGATTGCGGGGTTCCTCTAGTCCACGTGCCCTGCCTCGGCGTGGCGTCCCACCTGCTCACCACGAGGGCGGAATTGACAGAGACCCTGGCCGGGTTCAACCCCGTTTCAGATTTCCTCTACCAGAGCTTCTGTGAATACAGCGAAAAACATTTCGCGCGCGCGAAGGAGATATGGGATGTGGCCACCATAGCGTGGCTGCTCGATGAGAGATGGGCGCCTTCACGCCTGGTTCCGAGTCCACGCCTCATCGGAGAGTGCTGCATGGAGACGGGCGGAGAACTCCGCTTTGAACCGGGCGAAGGCCGGCACCCGATACGCGAAGTGTGGTTTTTGTGGCGCAATCCGGTGTTCCGCGACCTGTTCATCAAACTGCAGAAGTTTTCCGGAAAATGAGCGGGATGTGAACATCATACTGATCCAGCAATTCTCATTTTGGCTTTACCCTCCGGCGACCTTGAGTCGCCGGTGAGTGAGATTTGTGGAAAAGCGTCCTTTTCCACAAACAATTTCATGCTCCTGCCGGGCAAGCCGGCAGGGAGCTTGCCATAATGCGAATTGCTGATACTGATCAACGCGAGCGCAAGGCATGGCAGCGCCGTGTTGAACCTTGTCACGGAGACCGTGTCGGGCGCAGAGTCAGCGGGAGCCATGAGTTCTACGGTCGTTTTTTTAACAGTAAGAGGCGTTCCGTCAGGAAGCGCCAGGCTCGTAACCATCAGAAAATATTGACAGGAGATAACAACCGCTATGCAAACAGTAATGCTCATCGGGGATTCGATTCGCATAGGATACCAGGACGGGGTTTGCAGGCGCCTCGCCAGTCGCGCGCAGGTATATGGTCCTTCATCAAACGGCGGAACAAGCAGGAACATTCTGGACCACATGGACGAATGGCTTGGCACGAACAAGCCGGATGTGATTTACATCAACTGCGGACTCCATGACCTCAGGCGCGAGTTCGGAAGCGAAGTTTCGGCAGTTCCTCTGAACGAGTATGCTGAAAATGTGCGCTCAATTCTCCAGCGCTTGAGAAAACAGACAGGCGCCGCGGTCGCATGTGCGTTGACGACTCCTGTGAACCAGGAATGGCACCACAAGAACAAGCCTTTCGACCGATTTGAGGCGGATGTCACGGCATATAACCTGGCCGCGGCAGGGGCGGCAAACGAGGCCGGGGTGCCGGTGAATGACCTCTTCACTGTGGTTATGAAGAACGGGCGCGACGAGTTGCTCCAGCCCGACGGTGTTCATTTCAAGCCTGCAGGCTATGAGATTATCGCGGAGCAGGTGTCGGGGTTCATTTTGAAACTGCTTGATAATCAGCAATAACAACTTGCACTGGCCACCGGTTTTCGCGTTGGGTTGCAGGCAGGCTGGCGAGCCCGCATCAGGTAAGGAGCTGTCGTGAAACTGCCGGGTAAAATATCCTCATGGTTCGATGGATTCGCGAAACATGAATTCGAGGTCGGTGGCCGCCCGGTCACCGTGGTTGCTCCTGATCACCCGGTGCTCGGCGCACACTGGGCGTGGAAGGGCGAATTTCTCAACGCGTTTCCGGGAACCGAGCTTGCTTTGCTGCGCAAGGGCCTGTATGTGGCCTACCTGTGTTTTCCTGACCAGTTCGGCTCTCCCGCCGCTGTCGAGAAGTGGAATGAGCTGTACGCATTTCTCGTGCACGGTCTGAATTTCGCGTCCAGGCCAGCCCTGATCGGCCTCAGCCGAGGCGGACTCTACTGCTACAATTGGGCCGTCGCTAATCCGAACAGGGTGGCGTGCATTTATGGCGATGCGCCGGTTTGCGACATGCGGAGTTGGCCGGGCGGAAAAGGTTGTGGCGCAGGCAGTCCCGCGGACTGGGAGAAGGTGATGGAGATTTTCGAGTTCGCGTCGGAGGCCGAGGCGATGGCGTACGATGGGAATCCCATTGATAAACTGGCCCCGCTTGCCGCGGCGCGCGTCCCCATTCTTCATGTGTATGGGGATGCGGATATGGTGGTGCCGTGGAAAGAAAACACCGCCGTCCTTGCAGAACGGTACAGGGAGCTTGGCGGGGAGATCGGGGTAATAGGCAAGCCGGGATGCGGACATCATCCGCACGGGCTTGAAGATCCCGCGCCGGTGGTTGATTTCATTCTGAAGCATACGGTTGGATGCTGATATCCCCAAGCAAAAATGTTTTTATTAGATTTGGCAAAGCCCGCAACCCAACACAACTACCCTCATTGTTCAGTCATCCGAATATTGGGAATTCCTTTTTGGATATTGGATATTTCGATCCGTTCATGGGAATTGCCGTCTATTCCGTCCCCCCGAGTCCGGAAAACTGGCGCCGATAACTCTTTGGGCTGATGCCGAAGCGTTTCTTGAAAAGGCGGCTGAAGTGGAACTCGTCCTGGTAGCCTGTTTTCTGCGCGATTTCCTTCACCTGCATATCGGTTGCGAGCAGCAGTTCCTGCGCCTTTCTCAATCGCAATTGCTGAAGGTAGCGGCCGGGCGGCATGCCGACTGATTTTAGGAACACTTCGAAGAATCTGGGTTCCGACAGGTTCACCCTTGATGCCAGAAGGGACGTAGACTGCGGCTGCTCAATGTGCGTCGCCATGTAATGGAGCAGGGGAGTGAGTCGGTTGTGTCTTCTAAGTATCTCCTCCGCGTCGTCCCTAATCCGGGAAACTTCGAGAATGATCATTAATAATTCAATAGCCAGAGCATGCGTCTTCGCCGTCTTCATCAGAAAACCGGCCTTTGAACCCCCGTCCGCTCTCAACAGCGCGGCATTGATCTCTCCAACCCTGTTTGCATGCCGCCTCGGGATACGGGTCGGCATCTCCAGCAGGTCGCAAGGCGACAGAGAAGAGAGGATGCTGTACCTCATGTTATGCCACAGACTCAAAGTCCTGCCCGAACTCAGATTGTCGGTTCTTATCGGAATATCTTCCGGCAGGATCACCGCATCGCCGTCAGTCAGCGTCAACGCCGGCCGGCCTTCCAGCAGGATGGCCGCGCGGCCGCCGATATAACGGTTGATGCCGACAATCCCGCGGACGGCGAAAGCAGGCGGACAATGATGCGGTTCGAGCCGCGTCCTCCCGAAACTGAAGGTCTCCACGCTGAGGCTTGATTCAATCATTTGCACAATTGTTGAACTGATGGCCATTATTCTCCTCCGACAGGGGCATAGAAAAGAACATGCAATTAGTAGTTCAGATCATGGACAGAATACATGATTACAACCATTATGTGTCAAGTAAATAGAACATATTTCCGAACAACAGTTTTTCATCATGGGAGGGAAAAGAACATGCAGGGGGATAAGATTAAAATTGGTTTACTGGGGTGCGGCGGAATAGCGGGAGCGCACGCCAACGGTTTCGTTCACGGCAAGGAGTTGGGGACGGTCGTGGCCGTGGCCGAGCCTGACGGGAACCGCCACCCGCAGATCCGTAAATGGTTCGGCGAGGATGTGGCGATCGTTGACGACTACCGGAAGGTGCTGGCTATGGAGGATATCGTCGGGGTTGATATCGTGCTTCCGCATGATCTTCACATGGAGGCGGCGGTTGCCGCGGCGAAGGCGGGCAAGCATGTGCTCGTTGAAAAGGTAATGGCGAGGAACGTCTGGGAATGCGACCGGATGATCGAGGCTTGCGAAAAGGCCGGGGTCACACTGACAATCTGCCATGACCGCCGCTATCACGGGGAATGGGAGGCATTGAAGGAAATTGTGGTCAGCGGTGTTCTCGGTAAAATATTTTTCTGGAAGCTGGATCACAACCAGGATGTCAATATGCCTGCGGGACACTGGATCCGCAGCCGCGACGGGGTAGGCGGCGGAGCCATTATGAGCTGTCTGACTCACCAGATCGACGGGCTGCGCTGGTACGGTGGCGAAGTCGCAAAGGTGACCTGCGTGACCCGCACAATTCCCGCGAGAATGGATGGCGAATTTCTTGGTATTGTCGCCGCGGAGATGGCGGACGGAGCGCTTGCGGAACTGTCAATCAACTGGTGGACCCGTAGCAATGCGGGCGACAACTGTCTGTGGTATGAAATGGTGCAGGTCTGCGGGGAGAAGGGAGAAGCCTATAGAATGTCGGGCCGCGGCACGTTCATTCGTCTTCACGATCCGAAGGACCCGGCGGTCGAGCGCTACGGACGCGCCGCGCTCGATGGCTTCGTTCAGATCCCGGTATCCGGGCACATGGGACATGCAAAATGCATAGGGGAGTGGATGAAAATGCTCAAAGGCGAGCCGGCGGAAATCCGAACGAGCGGTCGGGATTGTCGCGGAACAGTGGAGGTGGCGGAGGCCGCGTATCTTTCGCAAATCGAGGGGCGCACGGTGGCCTTGCCGGTAACTCCGGTTCCATGGATCAATTCGTCGGGACCGGCGCCGACTGCGCCGCGGCAGAGCGGCGCGTCCGCAATCCCGGCATCCGTAAATTCCGACAACCCTCTTGCGACAGGAGCGTGAATATGAAAGTTGGAATAGACACATTTTCGATCAGCAGTCTCAATCTCGATGCGTTCGGACAGCTCGACTGGATTGCAGGTCATGGATTTGACGGCGCGCAGTTCGGATGCCTCGGCACTGACCCTGTCCTTCTGCGGGATATCCGATCCAGGGCAGATGGGCTGGGGCTCTACAGTCATGTCTCTATAGGCAGCCCAAATCCGGCGCTGGGCGCGAAGTCCGCGCGTGACCTCGAAGCGGAGATGGTAAAGCAGATTGAGGCTTACGCCACTGACGGCTGGCATGAGCTTCATTCCGCGCTGGGGGCCGACAGTAATCGCTACCGCCATGAGACGATAAGCTGGCCTGACCAGTTGAAGGCCAGCACGGAGGCGCTTCTGCGATTGGCGCCGGTCTTGCGTCATCATGCCAGCCGGATCAACCTTGAAACGCACTTTGACACCACTACCTTCGAACTGGCACGGCTATGCGAAACAGTGGGGCCCGATGTGTGCGGGGTATGTCTCGATACCGCCAACGTGATGCTCTTCGGCGAGCACCCTGTCCGGGCGGCCAGGAGGGTGGCGCCATTCGTCCACCTGACACACACCAAGGATGCTTTTCTGTTCTTCTGTACCACAGGGTTGCGCAGACAGACCGTGCCGCCCGGAAGCGGGGCCATAGACTGGGAAGCGCTGCTGTCGGCCCTCGGCGAGGTTTCACCCGATCTTCCCTTGTCTATCGAGGATCATAAGTGGCTCTTCGGCGCAGAGATTTTCGAGTCGTGGTGGCATGAGCAGCAGCCTGATCTGACGCGCGAGGAGCTTGCGATGACCGTTCAACTTGCCTGGCAGGGTCATCAGCAGATACTCAGCGGTGAAAGGCCTGATCCGGATGAGTACGAGAAGATTCCCTATGCTGAGGAGATGGAGAGCCGGCTCACCCGCGGACGTGACTACCTGCGTGGCGTTCTGAAGAAGCTGGACAATAAAAACATTGCAGAACCTTGAAAGCATAGCTAGTGTCGTGATTGACTAATCCGTCAATGAAATACCTTAACGATGTCATCCCGAGCTTGCCGAGGGATCTCCTTGCCACTCAGTACGTTGGAGATTTCTCGACTCCGCTTCGCTTCGCTCGAAATGACAGCTATTTCTTGCACGGACTAATCAATCGGTACACTAGCATTTTTCAAAGAACACACCTGGAACCTGCAAGGACGCTACTGGTTATGAATTCGGGCATCAAGAAACTGGTTAACAGCAGCAGGCCCTCTTCTATTCCCGGTCTCTCGCTGCCGGCCAGCCTGAGAATCCTTGTGCTTGCGCCTCATCCCGATGATTTCGACGCTATCGGGGTTACCATGAGGTTCTTCTTCCGCAATGGCAATCTTCTTCACGTGGGCGTTGTTCATACTGGAAGCGGGGTTGATGATGCTTATTCTCCTCTAAAAATCTGGAGAAGACGAGGCAGCCTGGAAAGGAGAACTGTTGCGCTTCCACGATTCTCAGCACCAGCGTAACCTTGCCACGCGCGGCTACGGGCTGGATGCCCGGATCTTGAATTTCAACAAGCAAACAGCCCGAGAACTGTCGCTTGAGCATAAGTATGCCAAAGCATTTGAGGTTTCATACGACACTGGAATAAGCGATGGCACAAGGAAGATCAATTGATTTCAGCCCTGTTGTGTACGAACACGCGGCTGCACTGATCGGCAGGACGCCAGGCGAAGTATCGCGTGATCCCGAATTGCTTTTTCAGGCACACGCTGGAGCATTCCATCTCTACCGCCACGCTCCCGTTGTCGCGGGGATCGACATCTACAACCTGGAGGCCGAGGCATACGGCGCGACGGTTGAAAGGCCGGATGGCAGCAATGTTCCCTCGATTTCCGACTATCCGTGTTCAACCACTGCCGACATCAGAAAACTGAAGCCGCTCGATCTCGGAGCTGCCGGACGGATACCGATGGTGATGGAAACAGGACAGCGTCTTGCCCGAGCTTTTCCTGATGCGGATGTCCGGGTGCCGGTGAGCGGACCGTTTTCGCTGGCGAGCAACCTGGTGGGTTTCGACAGGCTGCTTTGCGATATGCTCGATGCTCCGGAAGTCGTGGGAGAAACTCTGAGCTTTCTGGCCATTGGTCAGTCGACTTTCTGCCGCGAGATCATCGCGCATGGGCTTGGCATAGCCCTCTTTGAGTCGGGCGCCACCCCGCCGCTGATATCACCGAAAATGTTCGAGCAGATTGAGCTGCCCGCGCTCAAGATCGTTATCAGGGAAGCTTCAGCTGCTGCCGCCCAGCCCGTTTCCTGCATTATCGGGGGCGATACCCTTTCCATCATCCATTCCATATGTGAAACCGGTGCGGGCTATGTCATTTGCCCGTTCGAGACAGACCAGGCCGGGTTCATGCGAGAGATGCGCTTGTTCCCCGACGTGCTGGTTCGAATTAACATGGATGTTCGCGTGTTCACATCAGGTGATCCTGCGCCTGTCCATGCTGAGCTTGAAAGGGTTCTCGCCATTGCGGTCGGCCGTGATAAGGTTTGCATAGGAACAGGAGTTCTGCCGTTTGATGCCAACCCGGATCTTGTGCTTAAGGCGAAGGCATTTGTCATGGAAAATGCAGGGTAGTGCCTCAAACCTTTTTAACCACAATGAAGAACAAGTTCAGATTTACTGATCCGGTTGGAAAATAATTTGGCACTTTTTCGCCGATTAAG
>CAYWJE010000169.1:0-7890 GCA_964458525.1 uncultured Verrucomicrobiota bacterium | reverse complement strand
GTCAGAACGCCGTTGGATTCCTGAACACTGAACACTGAACACTGAACACATGCACAACCAAAGGCTCCGAAAACTTCACTAACGCGGCTTTACACCAAAACGAATTTCAAATACATTTGGCTAGAAGTTTAGTCTGAAACTTAAAGATAGAAACACTTTCTCACAAAGTCACAAAGGAAGATCTCCTCTCTTCATCTTAGTGTATCGGTGCCTTAGTGAGAAAACTCTGCTCAAAATAGATGCGGCATAATGGCCTCACCGCATTTTCACGATGAGTCCGCGGTTCGGGCTTATCCAGTAGATTGAGCCCGGATAAGTTATGTGGCGCTCGTCGGGCACTCCGATTCCGCCCTCAACTGAAGCGCTGCCGGTGAATAGATGCCGCCAGCGCAGGATCGCTATTCGTCCCCCGCCGCCCGGGCCGCCGGAATAAGCTGCTGTGCTGGCTGCTCCTCCGTCGGCACAGAGCATGCCCGAGCCGCTTAGGATTCGGCAGACTATGTTGATGCCTCCACCGGAGCCTGAACCGGCCTGGTTTCCGACTGCAGCTTTGCCGATCGCCGTTATGAGTCCGTCCAGGTGGACGGTTCCGCCGAGGCATTCGATATCTATCAGCCCACCGCCCATTCCCCCGGTGTTACCGTGATAGCCGCCGCCGCTGCCGGGAGCTGTCACGGGGGCGTTGGACGAACCGTAAATAGCGCCGGGATAGCCCCCGTTGTAGCCTCCTTTGCCGCCAAGGCCGCCGTAACTCGCTCCGTCAAAACGATAGCCGCCGCCTGAGCCGCCCGAATAGGCTTGATAGGTTCCGTTCCCGCTGTTTCCGCCCTGTGCGCAAATGATCCCGGAGGTTGACGAGAAAGTGCGGCATTCGATATAAATGCCGCCGCCCGAGCCGCTTTGTAGGAGGATCGCGTCGGACTCTATTCGCGTATTCCAGTTTGAGCATGTGAGCGTTCCGCCAGCCATTGAGAAGGAAGCGAGATGCTTCGTGGCGTTGGTGAGCATTATCAAGCCGGAATTTATGATCACCTGGTCATCGGCGTCGGGCACGTTTATAGGCTCCCAGTTGTCGGCATTGAACCAGTTGTTGTCCGAGTTTCCCGTCCAAGTGAAATCATCCGAGTAAGCCGCACATGGCAAGACGAAGGAAACGAGAAACCTAATTGCCATGAAAGAGCGTTTAGACATCGCGATTCCTCATACGTCTTGTGCACGACACAATACCACGCACAAAACCGATGCAAAAAGTATAGCGCGGAACATCGCTCTTGTCTACCCCGTCTTTTTTGAAATAGTTTCATTTTACGCCCCTCAGCCAAGCCTGTCTCGTGAACAGGCTTGCGTCATCACGCCCGTCGGTTCCAGCCTTCACCATTACCTGGCTGGACGACAATTTGTCCTGGCGCATGACAATTTGTCCGGCGCCGCGCGCCGCGCGCGGAGGGGGCAGAGCTGATTTGGCTCTCAATCCGGCTGTTTCCTTGTTCTTCAGCGACTTGGCACGCTTACTGCTCTTTCATCAAAACCGATTGGTGATGAAATGATAGATCCCGAAAAACATAGCAGAGCAATCACGTGGCTGACAGGCGTGATAGCCTTTCTCGCTCTGTTGCTTCTGGCGCAGAGCTGGATGGTTTTCAGATTGTGGCGCTCGTCGCCGCGGGGCGTGGCGGCGCCGCGCGAGGAGGAACGCGTCTCCTGGTTTCTTCCTTTCCGGACGCGGGACAGGGCGGCCACCGCACGCCGGGAGGAGGACAGGATTCTCGTTCTCCAGTCGGCGGATGAGCTGGAAGATATACACGCTCAGCTCAACAGCATTTTCAATGAACTGATGACGGACTTCGATCAACCTGCGGCGCGGCCCCTTTCCTCCAACTCCCGGCTTAACGGGCCCGGCTCGATGATGGACGAAATACGCAGACTCCATCTCGAGATGAACAGCATTTTCGAGAGCGCGTTCAGCGAAAGCGCGGTGAGGAATCTGCCCGCCGGTTTCAGGACGGACTGGGAAGACGTCGGGATATCGTCTTCCATGTCGTTTGAGGACAAGGGCGATCACTATGCCGTGAGGTTGCCGCTGCCGGGCATGGACAGGTCGAACATCGTCGTCAGGCTGGAGAACCAGGCGCTTTGCGTTTCCGCGCGGCGCAGCTCGGGCGAACAGGACAAGGACGGGAAACAGGTTTCCGCCGGGTCCTTTCACGACAAGTCTTTCGAGACCAAGATAAGGTTTCCCGCGCCAGTGAATGCCGCCGAAGCGCAAGCGGTGTTCCAGGATGAAATTCTCCGCGTGAATGCCCCGAAGCAAACGGGCGCGGAGCTGTCGGCGCGGGTTCTCGATGTGGAATAAGGGCGCAAGTTAAAGATCAGGAGGATGAAAATGCTTGAGGTCAAAAAACTGGGCAGGCGGTTCGGCGCCATTCACGCGGTTCGCGACGTGTCGTTCCGGGCGGTGCGCGGCGAGGTGCTTGGCTTTCTCGGCCCGAACGGGGCGGGCAAAACCACCACGATGCGGATGATCACCGGCTTTCTGCCGCCTACTTCCGGCACGGCGGTCATCGCCGGGCACGACATAGTGGAGGACCCGGTGGCGGCGAAGAAGCAGATGGGATACCTTCCCGAGAACGCGCCGGTCTACAGCGATATGACGGTGTGGAACTATCTCAAATTCATTGCCGAGATCAGGGGATTCAGCGGCACGGCCTTGCGGCAGAGGGTGACCGACACTATCGCAAAGTGCAGGCTCGACGAGGTGACGCGGCAGAGTGTGGGAACATTGTCGAAAGGTTACAACCAGCGGGTGTGCCTCGCTCAAGCCCTTATCCACGATCCGCCCATGCTCATTCTGGATGAGCCTACCGATGGGCTCGACCCGAACCAGAAACACGTCGTGCGCGGCATGATTCGCGAGATGGCGCGGGATAAAGCGATCATAATTTCAACCCACATCCTCGAGGAGGTTGACGCCGTGTGCACGAGGGCCGTCATCATAAAGAACGGCGCCATCGTGGCCAACGGGTCGCCGGCTGAGCTCAAGGCCAGGAGCGCCATGCACGGCGCGGTGGAGCTGGTTATCGCCGAAGCAGGGCCGGAGGTGAGGGCGGGATTGGAGGGATTGAAGACGGCAGCGCGGGTCGAGGTTGACGGCAACCGCTTCACTGTCTTCCCGCGGAACCGCAACGGGCTCTTCGAGGAAACCCTCGGACTGGTCAAGGCCAATCCGGGCTGGAAACTGGGCGGGGTAAGGGTGCTTGAGGGCAGGCTGGACGAAGTGTTCCGCGACCTGACAACCAACGGACTCGCGGCGTAATGCGGTTTAACAGGCGGCGCGCGCCGCCTTCTTGATAAGGAATCAGAAGATATGGAATTCATCAGAAACACAAAAACAATTGCAAAGCGTGAACTGGCCGGCTATTTCGAGTCGCCCGTCGCCTACGTATTCATGATCGTCTTCCTGGTGCTGATCGGGTTTCTCACCTTCTTCGTGGCGCGGCTCTATGAGGGAAACCAGGCGGACCTGCGCGGGTTCTTCATGTGGCACCCGTGGATGTTTCTCATCCTCGTTCCCGCGGCGGCCATGAGCCTGCTCGCCGAGGAACGCCGATCGGGAACAATAGAAACACTGCTGACGCTGCCCGTGACTCTGCCGCAGGTTATCATAGGAAAATTCCTCGCCGCGTGGCTCTTCCTCGCGCTGGCAATAGCCCTTACCTTTCCTGTGGTTCTGACCGTCTACTACCTTGGCAATCCCGACGGCGGCGCCATAATCGGCGGCTACATCGGTAGCATTCTCCTGGCAGGAGCCTACCTGTCGGCGGGCATGCTTACTTCCGCGCTGACCCGTAACCAGGTGATCAGCTTCGTCCTGTCCGTTGTCATCTGCCTGTTCCTTCTGCTCGCCGGCTGGCCGCCCGTGACTGATATCCTGGTGAAATGGGCGCCGAGGTGGCTGATAGACGGGGTAGCCTCGTTCAGCTTCATGCCGCACTACGAGGCGTTCCAGAAGGGCGTGCTCGATATGCGGGACTTCGTCTACTACTTGAGCGTGATCGCCTTCATGCTTTTTGGAACGCACCTGGCGCTGAACAACAGGCGCACGGCGTGATAAATTTGAAAATCAACGGGAGACTCAAAAAATGACACGGACATCATCAATCATCAAGATCGGAGGGGGCGTCACAGGGCTCGCACTGCTCCTCGTTATCCTCGTGGCTTTGAACGCCGCGCTCGGGGCGTATCGCATCCGGGCGGACCTCACGCAGGATAAGTTGTACACGCTGAGCGACGGAACGCGCGCGGTGCTCGATAAGCTCGGACCCGCGGTGACGCTGAAATTCTTTTTCACGTCCAGCTCACCCGAAATCCCGGCCCCGGTGAAGAACTTCGCCAGGGAGGTTGAAGACCTGTTGCGCGAGTACGAGCTGGCCGCGCACGGAAAGATAGCAATAGAGAAATACGATCCGAAGCCCGACACCGAGATTGAGGAATGGGCCGCGCGCTACGGTCTGCCCGGCCAGCCCATGAGCATGACAGGCCCCGACCTGTACCTGGGCCTGGTGGCGACATGCGGCGCGGAGCACGACACGATCCCCTTTCTCGATCCGAGGAAGGAACAGCTGATGGAGTATGATATCACGCGGCTGATTGCGCGGGTATCAAATCGGGCGAAGCCGGTGGTGGGCGTGATGAGCTCGCTTCCAGTCATGGGCGACCCCGAAATGCCCTTCATGATGCCTGGCCAGCCGCGCCCCCCTTCGCGTCCGACGTGGGTGGCGTTTCAGGAGCTTTCACAGGACTTTGACGTGAGACGCGTGGAAATCAACGCGGAGGAAATCGACGCGGATATTGACGTGCTCGTGGCGGTGCACCCGAAGAGCCTTTCAGATGAGACTCTCTTCGCAATTGACCAGTTCGTGCTGAGGGGCGGCAGGCTGCTGGCGTTCCTTGACCCGATGTGTCTGGCCGAAACTTTTCTGGCGGGCGATCCAGGGCAGATGCCGTCATCGCCCCCGGTCTCGAGCCTCGGCTCCCTGCCTTCAGCATGGGGCGTGGAGTTTCACGCGGATAAAGTGCTGGCCGATCTCGCCGCCAGCACGCCAGTCAACCAGGGCGCTAACAGGGTGGTGGAAAGCCCCGTGTTTCTCACGCTGCGGCCGCGGAACATGGCCGGGGAAAATACCATAACGACGCAGCTTCAGTCATTGCTCGCAGTCTGCTCCGGCGCCTTCTCCCACTCGCAGCCGGAGGGCCTGAAGATCGAGCAGCTGATTGTATCCTCCCGCCAGTCGCAATTGATGGATCCCATGGCGCTGCAGATGGGCGATGAATGGATACAGCGCGAGTTCAGCAGCGGTGACGAAAGCCATGCCATCGCGCTCCGCCTGACCGGCAGCTTCACGACGGCCTATCCCGACGGCAGGCCCAGCGCCGTAGCGGAGTCCGAAGAGGATGACGAAGACGAAACGCCGCAGCCCGAAGCCCTGACGCAGAGCGCGAAGCCCACGTCCGTGATCCTGGTCGCCGACGCGGATATGTTGTTCGACAGTTTCACGGTGCAGGAGCTTCCATTTTTTGGCCACAACGCCTATCAGCCGATCAACGACAATATCAGCCTGCTCATGAGCGCCGTGGAACAGCTCGCGGGCGGCGTGGAGCTGGCCGCGGTCCGGGCGCGCGGGCGCGTCGAGCGCCCGTTCGACAAGGTACTGGTGATCCAGAATGAAGCCCAGGAGCGGTGGCTTGCCGAGGAGCGCTCTCTTCAGACGCAGCTTGACGCCACCCGGCAGCGGCTCGGCGAGCTGCAGTCGGAGCGGGACAAGAGTCAACGCTTCATCCTCTCGCCCGAACAGCAGGCAGAGATCGAACGGTTCAGGCAGGAGGAGCTCAGAACTCAGATGGAGCTCCGGAACGTGCGGAGAAAGCTGCGCGAGGATATCGAGAGATTGGGCATGAAGGTGAAGGCGTTTAACATCCTGTTCGTGCCCGCCCTGGTGTGCATTGCCGGCATTTCGCTCGGATTGTACCGGCAGCGCAGGATGGGTAAGCGTTCTTGAAAATCCGGGAGGGTGTGAGGGTTGTCTGCCCGCTTTAGAAAAACAAATTAGGAGAACCTGTTAGACCATGAAAGCAAAACACTTGATTGTTCTTGTTCTGCTGGCCGCCGCGCTCGGCGGATGGGCGTATTTCGGGGCTCAAAAGAAGATGCGAAACGCATCACCCATGGTGGGCGCAAAGGTGCTGCCGGACCTTCCTGTGAACAGCGTGGGCAAGATTGTCATCACCGCGCCGGGCTCCACAGTGGTCGTGGCGCGGGTGAAGGGTGAGTGGATCGTTCCCAGCCGCTTTAACTACCCGGCAAAATTCGACAAGATCGCAGATGTTCTGCTGGAGCTGAGCAACATGTCGGTTGGCCAGGTCGTGAACCTGTCGAAAGAACAGCTCGGCGAGCTGGGCCTCCTCTCGCCGGGGCGGGCCGAAGAGGGCGAGGCAGGAACGCGTGTGGAGCTGATGGATGAAGATGAGCAGCTGCTGGATCATATCATAATTGGACAGGCATTCGTGCGGCGCGCCGCCAACAGAGCGGAGGGCCCGATGCGCGGCTTTGCCGGCTATCCCGACGGACAGTACGTCCGGCGCAGCGACGATAAGGTGTTCCTGATCGCCCGGACGCTGGGCAGGATAACCGAGGACGCCAACATCTGGCTTGACGACGAGATGGTTGATGTCCCCGCATCGGATATAGAGAAAATCGTGGCATCTGCCTCGAGTGGCGAAGAAATTCGGATTTCACGTAGCGATGGCCAGGACCTTGCGCTTGAAGGGCTCGATCCGGAATTGGAATCGGCCGACGCTTCGAAGATCAATCGCATGGCCGGAGCTCTTCGCTACCTTTCGTTTGATGATGTCGCCTCGCCCGCCATGACTTCTGAAGAAACGGGCATGGACGCTCCTGCCATTTTCACCGCGCGCACCAAAGCTGGCCGGGTCTACACCATGAAGGTTGGCGCCGAAACAGGCGACGGCTCACGGTACCTGAGAATTGAAGTTGCCTGCGATGCGCCTGATGGAGACGCTGAAGACGCGGAAGGCGAATCAAGTCCCGCCCCGGACCCGGAGCTTGCGGAAAAGACCGAACACATGAACGCGAAGCTGAGTAAGTGGACTTATATCGTCAGGGCTTTCAGGGTGGAGCCGATGCTGATGTCGAGGGCTGATATCGTCACCGGGAATTCCGAAGGTAGGGCGGGACAGCCTGTCCCGCCGGTCTCTGATGCAAGCACTGAGCAGTTGCCTGCTGAGCACAATGAGCAAGGCGATGGCGAGTGATCCCGCCCGCGCAGTGTCTCGACTGTTTAAGAGCTAAAAACAAGAGGGGAGGCTGATATGGCTGAAACTGACATTTCAAGAATAACAGGACTGATAGGTGAGCAGTCAAAACTGCTCGACGCGGTGCGCAGAGAGATCACGAAGGTCATGGTGGGCCAGGAACTCCTTCTCGACCGGATGTTCGTGGCGCTTATCGCCAACGGGCACATTCTTCTCGAGGGCGTGCCGGGGCTCGCAAAGACCACGGCGGTGAAGACGATGGCCCAGGCGCTGGGACTCAAGTTCCAGCGGATCAGCTTCACGCCCGACCTTTTGCCGGCGGATATCATCGGCACAATGGTCTACGATCCCAAAAGCGGCGAGTTCACGCCGAAGAAGGGGCCGGTTTTCGCGAACCTGCTGCTTGCCGACGAGATCAACCGCGCGCCAGCCAAAGTGCAATCCGCCCTGCTTGAAGCCATGCAGGAGCGGCAGGTGACGATCGGGAGCACCACGTATCCGCTGCCGGAGCCGTTCCTGGTGATGGCCACGCAGAACCCGATCGAGCAGGAGGGGACCTAT
>CAYWJE010000168.1:0-8000 GCA_964458525.1 uncultured Verrucomicrobiota bacterium | reverse complement strand
CTTCACTAACGCGGCTTTACACCAAAACGAATTTCAAATACATTTGGCTAGAAATTTAGTCTGGAACTTAAAGAGAGAAACACTTTCTCACAAAGCCACAAAGTCACCAAGGAAGATCATCCCTCTTCCCCTTCCTTTATCTTGGTGTCTTTGCCTTAGTGAAAAAATTCTCTTTCCGTCTAAATCTCTCATCTTCTCATCTCCCGCAAACTCATTCCGCGCCTGCTTCCGATTCTTGTTTATTTCGTTTCAGGGGCTGACCCTGCTCCCCACTGCTCCCCATAATCGGCGATCCGCGTGTTTTCATCGAAAGTTACCATGGTGTGAATGATAGCAGATCGAGCGGGATTGACAAGTATTTGCCTCCGGACATGTTCACACTTAAACAAGTGTGAACATTGGTGAAACAGCTTGCAACGCATTGTATTGTATATCGCGCTCGGATTATTAAGAATGAAGCCCTCTGTAATCTTATCCCCTTTAGCAGAACACTCTTTCCATCCTGGATGTTTTCACCAGTCAATACCCACGCTACATCTTAGGAAAACATCTTTGCTTCAGCGGCGCCGGACCCGACCGGCCTCCAGCGTTCCTCCCCACGGGGCCTGGGGCAGGCAGGCCTCCTGCCAGTGAACGCCGAAGGCGCGAAGTTTCTTTTTGAAGTCCAAAGAGAAACACTTAGCTGCCAGCCTTACGCGCCTAGCAATCAATTTCTTGGTAACTCTTTACTCTCTTTAAGCTGTCCCGGAAATTCCTCTTCAGAAACAGGATGGGGCATTTCGCCAAAAAGATCTGTCCCGTAAATGTGGAATATTATCAAGAAGCCAACGAACAAAAAAAGAATAAGGATGAACACAACAGAAGTTATTTTGACGAACTTTCTCATTTGCATCTTCATTGTGAAGAAAAGTCATCTCAACTTACTTTTAATAAAATCCTGTCACGGATTCAGGGTTCCTAACAAAACCTGCAAACGAGTCGCCAGTATGCGCCGCTCAATCCGCGAAAGACCTTTTCGGCGAACCGATGCATGGCGCCCGGACGCCCCATTGACGCTGGTACATACATGGCGTCCGCTTTCAGCCAGTCGCGATCGCGAACCTTCTTGATCCTGTGAAATTCATACCGCTTTTTGATCAGGCGCGGCAGAGATCTGATCACATCAAAGCTGCCCCGCAGGTACGCGCCAAAGGCCCTTTTCTTCAGAAGCAGCGCCGCCTGAAGGATCTCGAACAAACAGAGCATTGGAAAAATCATGACAAGCGTCCGCACATCATAGAGTTTGAGCATGAAAAACCAGCGGTTGCGAACCTGGTAGAAGACCTTGCTGGTGCCGCGTGGCTTTCCGCGGTGATGAACGGCTGCGCCCGGAATATTCAAACAACGAAGACCGGACAAAGTCATGCGCGCGGTGAAATCGCCGTCCTCCCAGTTGAAAAAATAATCATCGTCAAATCCGCCGATCTCCGCCACCTGCCTTTTCCGGACCAGCATCGCCCCGCCCGCGACGACATCAAACCGCTCGTGCGGAGGACGCGGCGCGCCCGGCCCGGGACGCTCACGCGCTATCAGTGCGCCAAGGTAATGGATTGAACCCCCGTTGTAATGATACACGTCAGGATCAGTCGGGTCCAGAACTTCGGGATGACACACTCCCGCATCCTCCTCTTTCCGCATGATTTCAAGCAGGCAGCCGATGGTGCCAGGCTCCACGCTGACGTCATTATCAAGAAGCATGATGTATTCGGAGTGCGCCGCTTCGATCAAAGCGTTGCGGGCGGCGGCCGACCCCGCATTCCGACCAAGCTCAATGCAGCGCAGTTCGCCACGCATGCCATAAAGCCATTCGAGGCTGCCGTCAGTGGAACCGTTGTCGACCACAAGAATTTCCCGGACGGGATGATTTGATGCCTGCACTGCCCGTATAGTGTCGGAAAGAACGTCCATTCCGTTAAAATTGACAATGCCCACCGACACGTCCCAAAAAATATCCGTTGCTTGCTTTTCCTCTGTCATTTGCCACCGTTCAATAGATATGTGTTTTATTCGCGCGCCGTCGAAGCTTATGGAGCGCAATGGCGGCCAGGCTCATGCGCCCCTTGCCCGGCAGCCGGAAAATATAATCATCCTTCAGGCGCGGCACATCCCAAGGCGAGTCGCCCGGCACATTGCTCCTGCGTTCGCCGGCCACGGCAAAACTGCCGTGGTAGCCGGATTCACAGCTGAGCTCGACAGCCAAGGCGCTGCTCGCGCCCCACGGGTAGCAGAGAAACCGCGCCTCGCGCTGGAGCCGATCCTCAATTGTCGCGCGCGCCAGTCGCAACCCCCCGGACACGGCTTCCCGCTGTTCCTGCTCCGTCTCGAATCGGGCCGTTCCTGCAAGCTGCTTCCCGGATTCCAGATTCCATATCTTCATCAGTTCCTTCCGCCATCCGCGACGCTGAAAAAAGGACTCGCCGCCATGTGCCTTGACGTGGCCGACGCATGCTTGCCGAACATCCTGGCTGTCGAAGAACCGGAGATGCCCGATGAGCCGCGGGGAATACCGGTGGATCGGGGTGCCGGGCTGCAGCCGGTTCGTATATCCGTCGCCCATTCCAATCCAGGGTTCATCAAGGCCAAGCGGGTTGGAGAACAATCCGGGCCTGTAGAAATCGGCTGGCTCCGCGCCGATGAAGACCCGGTCGTGAAAGGCGGTATGCGACTCGAACGTCATGGCACCACTGTCCGCAATCTCACGCACCTCCCGCCAGGACATCCAGGGCGACTCCCCTGCGGCCTCTTCGCGAATGAACGATGACACTAGAAAACCGACGGCGCTGAAACCGTATTTCTTAAGCAACGGCAAGGCTGTGCTGTGCCAGCCCTTGTGACCATCGTCAAAAGTCAGCAATACGGAAGGACCTTGAACCGCGAAATCGCCCTTCAACAACGCCGCGAACTCAGGCATCGTGAGGGTTCTGTAGTCATTCGCCCGCAAATACGCAAGCTGCGACTCGAACAGGCGCTCCGACACGTCATGAAACATGAACACGGGCACTTCCTGCTCAAGCGGCGGCGGCCTCGACGACATCACGAACGACGGATACTGGCCGCGCGCGAAGCGCGCCACTTCCAGCGGAACCTCGCTAATGCCCTTGATAATTTTTCCGCCCAATTCATTAATCATCAGTAATTGCCCAAAATGCGAACCGGGCCGACCAGCCCGGAAGCTTCCATCGCGAAGTAACGCGACATGGAATCACGCATGGCGAACCCAAGATGGTTGGTCACCTCGACGCGCAGTATATTTTCGCCTCGCTTCAATGCATCGGCGATCTCAAATAAATATGGATACGAAAGCCGAACGCCCGCATACCGATCATTCAACCATACCTCGGCCGTCTCACCCACCTCACCCAGATCAAGATACGCCGAACCCACGCCGTTAACATCACACGCGAAAACGGTCTCATAGCGAATTGTCCCTGAGAATGCCGGAAGCAGGCCGGGACGGCAGAGATTGGCCGGCTCGTCAAGATCGAGGCGCGGAGTAAAACGCGGATATTCTTGCGCCGCAGCCAACGATATCGCCCACTTCCCCATGCGGCACGCCACGGGTTTGAACGAATGACACCAGTATCCGGCCGCGGATGCGTCGGGAATATCGCCTTCCACAAACACGCGCGATTCACCCCCGACGAGATTGAGCGTCACCTGCAATCCGCCGGCTTCGGAAACGGCAGCCTGCTTAAGAAGCCTGTTATCAAATGCATCGTAGACTGCCACCTTTGCGGCACCAGGCAGAAGAACCGAAGTCTCCACCGGGCGGTGCGGGGATTCGTTGAAGAACATCCAAACCGAGAACCCTTCATGCACGTAATGATAACGCCGAAGAGAAGGCTCATAAGTTCGCGTATCCACGCCAGAATCGCCCAGAGCCTTCAGTGCAGCGGCTAACTTTTCCAAATCCACGGTCATCGCCATCGGATGTGAAGCGATCCTGACCAGCAACTCCTTCGCGGTTCCCTCGCTTGCTTCCCCGGGCCAACCTCCAACCTGGATGACCCTCAGTCCGAGGTTCAACAGATTGAGAATACGATCAAGCGCGGCCCGCGGCAAGCGCTCGGACCATGGAAGAATCAGGCATTTGAACGACTCGCCGTTGACCTTTAATGCACCGTCCTCCACCGTTGCCCCGTCAAGAAGAATGTCCAAGGGAATCACATCAGCGTCGAGTTGCGCCTGCATCAGAATGCGCAGCGGCTTCTTTACCGACATCGCCCGTCCGGACCACTCCGCTTCCGCATGATACAGTATTGCCGCTTCCGCTTCGTGCCTGCCTCCGTTAAGCAGATGGCACATCCGGTTCATATACGCCATAAGAGCGCCGAAATGCCGAAACTGCGGGTTCTTTCCTCGGGCATAGAAATGCGGCGGACAGTCGGGATCGGGGAAATCTTTGGGCGAAAAAGCGTGAGGAACATAATAATTGATTCCACGGGACAGCATGTGGTCAGCCATCCATTTCATGAGACGCAGACCTTCCGACCATCCATATGCCCCGAAAATCTCGCACATTGCGCGCCCGCGTTTTCGAGGATCGAGATGGGCGTGAGACGCGCCCAGTTTGCCGAGCGCGTAGTGGAAGAACTCCCCGTCAGCATGCTCAGGTCCACACCAGTTGACAGCCTGCCGGTCGAGGCCGGGCCTGAGTTGGCTAAGCACCACGTCTATTCCGCTCATATCCTGTCCCTGCATCGAACGAAAGAAATGCGCCGCGCTGTCGCCCATCCGCGTATGGGCATCATTATCTTCAATAATGTGGCCTATGTACTCGACTCCGTGCACTCGGCACCAATCGCCGATCTGAGCACTGAAACACTCGCCGTAAAGACGGCTGACAAGATTCATATACGCGTATCGAATCGGCCAGGTCGAAGGCCCATTCTCATGCCAGAGTCCTGGCAGACGCATGGCGGCGTCTTCGCCCAGCTCACGGCTCAGTTCGGCCAGCATTCCGCGCTTCCACGGCAGGGACATTTTCTTGCGTCCGATCAGCGCGTCGGCCCAGCCGCCGCCATTGCCGATATTCGGCTCGTCAGAAAAGAAACCTGCGAATGTTTTTCCGAAATCAGAAGCATAGCGTGTATAGTGGGACTCGTAGACAGCATCAATCAGAACCCGGCAGGAATCAGCATCAATCGGATTGATGTAGTTCATGTTGCCGCCGCCTGAAGTTGTCTGAACGAGAAAAAAAACGCGCCAGTATCCTTCGGGAATATTCCAATGCAGCAATTCGTCGTAGATCATGGCGCCCAGATCAAGCAGCGTTCCATCAGCTTCGCCAAGGGCGGAGCGCCGTGAGGCGACCGCTGCGATCAGCATCTCGCCCGGTTCGACCCATGGTTTAACCAGAATCGAAGCGCCTTTCAGGGGGCCGGACAGATCAATATGCCGCTCAGCCAAAAACACTTTCTTCCTCTCCGGAAATCTATCGCGAATCCAGCCGTTGGCAAAACCGGTGGGGAAATGCGCATCATCAAGCACCCACACGCGCATCCCGCGCTTTCTCGCCTCGTCCATGATTATATCCACATCACGCCACCAGGACGGGCCGCAGAACTCCGGATGCGGCCTGGACTCGACGCACACAGCGCCGATGTTCGAATCGTGAATGCGGCACATCTCTTCCCGCAGCCGCGCCTCGTCCTCTCCATGCTGCCAGAAGAAAGGCAGGATGTAGTTGCCGGTACGGTCCTCAAGAACATCGTCAATTCTCGATCTCACTTGCGCCATCTCTTTCTGAATTTGAGCCGCAGCCTGGTTTCCGGCTCACTAAACAAATCTTCGCCAGCAGTCAATCTATCGTGGCGGCATCATGCTGCCGTTATCCTGACCCACGTTACGGCATGGCCGTCCACGGTCACGTCAAACCGTTCCAACTCGGCACCGCGCAATTCCCGCGGCGTTTCCCGCAAGCCCTGCGACACGTGGTAGCACGCGGCCGGATCCAGTGCCGCCCGTACGAGATTCAGGCGCACCTCCGCGCGACGACGATCCGGGTTGCGGTTAGTGACGAACAGGATCAAATCACCACTCGTGTGGCGGTGGAGGTTGGTCAGCACGCCCGGCTCGTCGCATTGAGCGGCAATGCCGCTCTCCTGCTCCAGAATCAAGCGCACCAGCTCGGCACAGGGGTTGCTACCGACCAGCACCAGCCGCCCCTTCGCCATTGCACGGGCATAGCCGATGGGGAAAATGGAAGCATGCGTGGCCCCGATGTCCACCAGAAGTTCGCGGACACTGACGTTGGTGCAAAGGCGAATGGGCTCGCCGGTTACTTCCGGGTAATAGCAAAAATTCACCTTTCGCCCCATGTGACCACCTGTGATCAGCTTGGTCTCGCCGTCGCGATAGCGTACCGCGACCGGCAGGATGACCGGGCGGGCACCGTGCGGCGGATCAAAGACCAACCGTTGAAGCGGCTCGCCAAATTCATCCCGAATTGGAAACTCATTGAAGCAAACCAGGGTGCCGCCCGCCTCGACAAAGTCTGCCAGCCGGGCCTCCACCGCCTGTTCCAGCCAATCGCTACCAGCGTAGATAAGCGTCTTACAGGTCGGTGCACGGTCCGCCTGCGCGTCAAAATAGTTGTAACCGATGTCCGCGTTTTCAAGCGCATGGAAAACCGCATCGAAGTTTCCAGGGCTGATCACCCGATGAGGCTTGTACAGCAGCAGGCTGGCATCCTTGATCTCCTCCAGGTTCCAGGGTTCCAGCGCCGTCGCCGCAGCAACGATCTCCTTGTGGACACAATAGTATTCGTTGGGCCTTCCCCATTCGTTGACCGGGGCGTTTGGCCAGTTGTCGCGAGTCACAAGCATGTACCAGTTCCAGCCTTTTAACCCGCGGGCGATCTGAGCCATCGTCATGAAGGAGAAATGGTCCGGCGGGAGATAGCCTACGGTCTTGACGGGAGCGAGCCCGCTCTGGAACTCGGCCGACCAGCAGTTGCCGTTTTTCGAGTCCGCCGCGGCGGCCTTGATGATGTCCATGACATAGAGCCAATTGTCTTCGGTCTGACGGTCGCCCTCGAAGTAGGGCATCGGGTAGACATCACAACCTGCCAGGTCAACGGTGTCGGAGATGCCGGTGAAATCCTGATATAGCGGCGACCAGCCGTTGCCGAAAATTGGCACCTCGATGCCCGCATCGCGCAGCCAGTCAGCCGTGATACGGACGATTTCCGTTCCGTACCAGCCTACAAACGCCATCGTGTCGGCATAGCGCATGTAATATTCGGGATGCGGCAGCAGGCGCTGTCCGAGCGTGAGACGGGTATTGACGCAAGGCTCGTGGAAGTGGACGCAGGCCTGGTCGAAGGAGGTAAACGCCGCGCGCCAGCGACGGTTGAGGCGCTCCAGATCGTTATTGTACTTGCGGCGGAGGAATTCCTTGAAGATGCCAGGCTCTTCGAAACAGCCAATTTCCTCGGCAAAACTTTCAATTGGCGGGTAAGGCTCATTGCAGGCCTGACAAAGGATGATGTTGCCATCGTGGTTGATCTGCCGGGGCACGATCACGGCGCTCACCGCGCGAATATAGTCCTCCGCCATCCTAAGAAACGCGGGATCCAGACGATGCAGTTCGGCCGCTCGCTCGGGTACTCCGCCAAATGGCCATTCGGAATAGATGTACGGACCAGGGCGGATGATCAGGCAAAACCCTTCGCGAGCGGTCAGGTCGATGAACCCGGCCAGATCCCGCTGACGGGTGGTAACGCCGGTGAAATCGTATTCCCCGGGCGTCAGCTCATGGAAATTCCAGGGGACATAGGTTGAGACAACCTTCACACCCATATCACTGATAGCCGCGAGAATGGCAGGCCAGTTCTCCGCCTGGTTACGCCAGTAATGGAATTCTCCGCTGATCAGCGGAACCCGGTGCCGCCCGTACTGAAAAAGACAGTTTTCAACCTTAAATTCACGATTCATAACACCCCCCCCCTTTAAACTGAT
>CAYWJE010000167.1:0-8055 GCA_964458525.1 uncultured Verrucomicrobiota bacterium | reverse complement strand
CGTCGCAGATGATGACGCGACCTCGCGCGTGAGACTTGAAGAGACGGTGCGCAAAATCGGGTTCGACCCGATTTCCGTTTCCGACGGACGTTCCGCATGGGAGATAATGCAGCAACCGGGCGCGCCTCGTCTGCTGCTTCTTGACTGGAACATGCCGGACATCAGTGGACTGGATATCTGCCGGCGGCTCCGAAGCCAGGATACGGATGATCCGCCTTATATCATTCTCTTCACCGCCCGCGACGCCAAGGCAGATATCGTGCGCGGCCTCGAAGCCGGCGCCAACGACTACATAACGAAACCTTGCGACCAGGCCGAGCTGCGGGCGCGCCTGCAGGTTGCGGCGCGTATGCTCGACCTGCAGGAGAAGCTCCTGGAAGCGCGCACACTGCTCACCCACCAGGCATTGCACGATGTGCTGACCGGCATATTCAACCGCCGGGCCATAATGAACATGATCGCCCGTGAATTGAGCCGGACCCGCCGCGAAAACCAGTCCCTCAACATCGGCTTATATGATCTGGACCACTTCAAACAGGTCAACGACACTCACGGCCACAAGGTCGGAGACGAAGTCCTCACCGGATTCGTCCGCCGCATCCAGGAACACGTCCGGGACTACACTGCCATTGGACGCTACGGTGGGGAGGAGTTCATCGTTCTCATATCGGGCGCGCCGGGACGCCAGTGCGAACTGGTGCACGAGCGGCTTTGCGCCGTTGTCGCCGCCCAACCTATCGCCACATCTGCCGGTCCGATACGACTGACCGTCAGCGCGGGTGTTGCCTGCACCGGACCGGAAAGCACGGTTGATTCCTTGATTGATGCCGCCGACATGGCATTGTACGCAGCAAAGAAGGCCGGCAGAAACAGAGTCGTCGTGCACGAATCCCGTTAATATAATTTGCGGACTTGATTTGGACCGGGCCATCGTGTAGATTGAATTATTACTGGTTTCCTGACACCTTGACAATTGACGACAAGAACATGCGGCGCTCTCTCATAATAGTCACGCTCGGCCTGGCGGTGTATTACCTGGTTTACAGGGTGCTCTACACCCTGAATCCCGACCAGTTGTTCTTATCGTTTGTCTTTTACGCCGCGGAATTGCACGGCTTCGTCGCACTGTTCGTGTTTCTGTTCGACATGTGGCGCCCGGAGCATCCGCAACCCACGGCGCCTGCGCAGGGCCTAACCGTGGACGTCTACATCCCCACCTACAACGAGGACACCGGCCTGCTGCGGCGCACAACGCTCGGCGCCAGAGCGATCCGCTATCCGCACAAGACTTACATCCTTGACGACGGCAACCGCCCCGAGGTTCGCGACATGGCAGCGGAACTCGGCATTGAATACATCGCGCGCGAGGAGCACAACCATGCCAAGGCCGGCAACATTAACCACGCGCTCCGCCGGACCTCCGGCGATTTCGTAGCCATCTTCGACGCCGACCACGTGCCCCAGCCCGAATTTCTTGATCGCACAATGGGATTTTTCAAAGACCCGAAAATGGCGTTCGTTCAGACGCCCCAGTTCTTCTACAATTTGTCCGCCTTCGAAGAATTCTCCAACACCGATACTGACGAACACTGGGAACAGCAATCCATGTTCTTCCACTATCTCCAGCCGGGGAAGCAGCATTGGAACTCCGCGTTCTTCTGCGGAACGTGCGCGGTTATCCGGCGGACCGCGCTTGAGGAGGTCGGCGGAATCGCCACCGACACCATCACCGAGGATATTCACACGTCCGTTCTGCTACACGCCCGCGGCTGGAAATCAACCTATCTCGACGAACACCTCGCCACCGGGCTCGCTCCGACCGACGTGATCAGCTATTTCAAGCAGCGCATGCGCTGGGCGCTCGGCAACCTCCGCGTGCTTTTCATCCGGAATCCGCTGACGACGAGAGGCCTTTCGCTGCCCCAGCGCATATCGTATTTCAGCGCCATGTTCTGCTGGACGATTGGATTCCAGAAGATCGTCTACTACCTCACACCCCCGCTCATGCTGCTGACACCGCTAATGCCCATAGACCGTTTCTTCACATCACTGGTGGGCCTGTATTTCGCCAACCTGCTTCTCCAGCTTTTTACCTACAAGACACTCTCGGGCGGACGCGGACGGATATTCATGGACGAATTGTTCAACATGCTCAACTACTGGTTCCTGATCCGCTCATTCTTCCGCGCCATGTTCGGGCTCGGCCAGAACTTTGTCGTCACCGGCAAGGGCGCGGGCACTGCAAAGATCCCGGTGCGGGTTATCCTCCCGCAGCTCGCGGTGGCCGCGCTGTGCCTCGCGGGCGTCGCCTGGTGGCTTTTGAAGATTATCCATGGCATCAATCTCGATATGCTCAGCTCCTCCATCGCGGCTTTCTGGACCGTATACATTCTGACGCTCGCCGTCATGGCGTGCGTGCGGGCGCTCCAGAAATACGACGTGCGCTCGGATTACCGATTCCGCGACAGCATTCCCGTGTGGTACCGCGACCGCGAAAACCACTGGATGGCGGCCTGCACGGCGGACTTCAACACACAGGGAATGTCGCTTCTTTCCTATGCGCCTCTGCCCATGGATGGAAGCCTGCAAATCCGCATGATGACCGATGCCGGACCGCTGGAGACCGCGGTCCGGGTGCTCTACAAGCGTCCGAACAACAGGCTTCCCGAAGTTCACTCGTACGGCGCAAAATTCGAGAACCTTCCGTCTGAAGGCCGCGACCTGCTGAATGCTCAGGCCATGAACCGAACCGTGCCGGCCGTCATGAAACACATCTATTCCACTGGCAAGAGCCGACTGGACTGGTTGAAAGGCTTTCTTCCATACCGCCTGCACAGCCGCAAGCCGTGGATAGGGCTGCCCATTTCAACTATTGACCAGCCGGGAGAATGGGCGCACGCGCGGATCGAGAACGCCGAGCAGCGAAATCTCACGATCCTCACGGGATCGGATGCCGAGGCCGGTAGCGAACACGGATTCCTGCTGCTCTCGCCCTACGGCCCGGTACGCGGACGGATGAGAGTGCAGGGCGCGGACCCTTCAGGAACAGAGGGATTGCGCCGCTGGCGCGTGTACCTTGAAACAATGGCGCCGGACGATGCCGCGCGTTTCGAGAAACTGATGGACGCAAAATGAAACCCGCATCACGCAACATATTCCTCATAGCAGTCTTCATGACCGGGCTGATGGCGACGCTGGTCCTTGTCTTCCGATTAGCCTATGAGCCGCAGCTTGCGCTAAGGAAACTACAGAGATCCGGGAGCCCGGACGGGCACGAGATGGATCGGCTGCTCCAACTCAGCGGCGAAAACAAGTTTGACCTGACCGATACCCTGCTACTCGCCCGGATGATCGAGGATGATGGACGCGAAGATGAAGCCCTTGCGCTGTTCGCCAACCTGGTTGAGCGTTATCCCGGCGTGCCGGTAATAAGATTGTGGTACGCCGAACGACTCCAGCAATACTCCCGCTGGAGCGAAGCCGAGGTCCAGTACCTAACGCTCCTGGAAAATGCCAGGAAAAATCGAGATAGCACGCAGGATCAGCCGCGCAGGATCTGGCGCGCGGGCGAGAAAGACATCGCCGTGGCGCGTCGCGCCGCTCAGATCCCGGAAAACCTTGTAGGAGTGAGCGAGAAATACATCAACCTTAGGCTTGCCGAAAACGCAATGGCCGCCGGCATAGCCTCGTCGGAAGCCGACCGCAGCCGATGGTTCGACAAATCCAGAGCCTATTTCACCGCGTGTCTCGAGCTCGATCCGGATAACCATACAGTGCGGGGCCGGTATGCCAACCTGCTGCTCCAGATGGAGCGGCCG
Organism: uncultured Verrucomicrobiota bacterium; assembly: GCA_964458525.1. Taxonomy (GTDB): domain Bacteria; phylum Verrucomicrobiota; class Kiritimatiellia; order JAAZAB01; family JAAZAB01; genus CAYWJE01. Next base: position 4,237 of record CAYWJE010000167.1, on the reverse strand, counting down.
GGCGAAAGCCTGACCAACTACCAGCGACTCCTCGAGACCGACCCGAACAACCTGGGATGGCTCATATCCGCAGCCCTCGCCGCCGGCGCAAACAGACAGTTCGACCTGGCCGAGCGCTATATCCGCGGTGCCCTCCGCATCGAGAATCGGCCCGAATGGCGACTGGAGCTTGCACGGTTCATGTCCTGGGGCGGCAAGCACGATGCTGCCCTGAGCGAAATCAATGCTCTGGTCGAGGAACAGCCCACTTCACAGGCCATCCGGCAGGAGCATGCTCAACTCCTGCTGAATGCCGGACGCCATACCGAATACCTGAACAATACCGCGCGTCTCGCGGCAGCAGACCCGTTGAACCTCAACCTGCGCCTCAATCGCATCAGAGCCATGATCGGCCTGCGGCTCTACAGAGAAGCCGCTAACGAGGCCGCAGCGACGCTTGCACTCTTCCCAGACAACCGCGAGGCTGCCATGCTCAAGGCGGAAGCGCTTCTCTGGAATAACGACTATGCGGCCGCCCAGGCCGACCTGCTCCTGATAACCACGGCTCACCCCGAGGATCACGCCGCACTCAAGCTACTCGCCCAAAGCTACCTCTGGGACAAACGCTATGGGGAAGCGCTCACGATATTCCGGACGCTACAACCCGAATCACTCGACGATTTGGAGACCGCTCAGGGATTCGCGGAGGCGGTCGCAGAAGCCGGCAAGCCGGTCGCCGACGATGCCGAACGCATAAGGACAATGCAATCAGCCATAACGCAGCGCCCCGGCCGGGATTACCCGGCCACCATGCTTTCGGCCATGGGCCGGGCCCTGCGCGAACTCGGCGACAACGAAGCCGCCGTGGAACTCTTGCGCAATGCCTCCCAAAGGGCACAGGCGAACCTGCTCCTGCGCCTCGAACTCGCGGATCTCCTTGAATCAATCGGGCGCCACAAGGAGGCCGGAGAACAATACCGGATCATCACCGAAACACAAAGTACGGAGAAATAGTCATGATGAAACAGATCAACCGACTCCTGGCATGCCTGCTTGTTGCGTTCTTCATCCAGATGTCCACGTCAAATTCCGCGCAGGAAACCGCAACCGATCCGGGCGAATCATCGCAAACCGTCCAGGCCGCGCTCCTTGCCGCGGCGCGCAACGCACTGAAGCAGAACGACACGGAAAGCGCCATCTTCTACTACAAACGCTACATCGGGCAGAAGCCGGACGACCATCCCGCAGCACTGGAATTCGCGGGCGTCCTCTCGCAGGCCGGCAAATTTGAGGAGACACTGGAGGTCTGCGAAGCCGTGCTGAAAGAGCAGCCGTCCGACCCCGGAGCCCTCAAGCTCAAGGCCGTGGCACTTGGCCGCCTCAATCGTCCCCAGGATGCCCTGCGCACCATCCGCGAACTGCGCGCCCGCTTTCCTGAAGACACCGAACTGCAGCGGATGGAAGCGGGACTCCTCGCCATGCAGGGCGACCGCGATTTCGCCAGGGATTTCTACCGCGACCTCATGTTCGTGGGCTTCAACAATGCACGTGATTGGCAGGATTACCTCCAGCTACTCGCCGCCGACCGCCAGTGGGACCTGCTCCTTGAAGCCTACCGGAAGCACATGGACAGACTGGAGGCTAACGACGCGATCCGGTTCGCCGTGCTCCAGGCCGCGATCGCACGCAATGACATGCCAGCCGCTCTGGATCTCCATTCCGCCATCTCCGACCCAGCTATGAAAAAGGACGCGGCCATAATGGTAGCCGATCGGCTCGCCGCCGCGGGCCGCCTCGCCGAAGCCGTGCAATTCCTCATGCCTACGCTGAACACGGACGACCCAAACGCCGCCGATATGTCCGCCAAAATAGCCCTGCTCAAGGCCTACGACAAGCGACCGATCGGCGCCATGGCGCTGCTCGACAAAGTGCCGAGCGAGAAGAATAACACGCGACTGCTGATCACACGCGTAAAGATCTTCTGGGCCGCCGGACGACCTGGCGACGCGCTGGCGGAGCTTGACCGCCACGCTCTCCCGGCGAACGATGTGGATGCGGCGCTCACGAGGGCGGGCTTGCTCTTTGACCTTCATCGCGAATGGGAGATCCCCACCCTGCTCGCAGCCCTGTCGGCAAGCCTGCCGCCTGCCGGGCCCGACCGCAGGCTAGCATGGTGCCTCACCATCATGTCCTATATCCGCACGGGCGACTGGAGCGCGGCTCGCGAATTGATTACCATCTATGCCGACCGAGAGCCGGACGACCTGGCGCCGGTCATTCTTGCCATGATGAACGAGAAGGCAGCGCGCCGTTCTTACGCACACAGTGGCGCTGTGGCAAGGCTGGGCGCCCGCCTGCTGGACTACCGTCCGGGCGTGGAGCTGATACGTCCCGCGCTTATCGCCGAGATCCCATCCGAGGCCTGGCGCATCGCCTGGAACACGCGCCCGTCAAACTATTTCGCGCTGATCGAGCTGGCTCGCGCCTGCGAGCGCGAAGGACTCGTAAAGGATGCCGCGGAGCTTTATGAAACCGCGGTCCCTAAGTCCGAATTCACCACCGAAGCCATTCTCGGAATGGCCCGCTGCGCAGAACGCACCGGTAATTCACGGCGCGTCAAGTCGCTTTCAGACACTCTCCGCGACGCGCCCATGAGCGTTGACCAGTTAGTGGATGCCGCAAAAACAATGATTCGCGCCGACGAGGACGGACTGGCCGGGCATTTCTTATCCCGCATCAAACCAGGCGACGCCGCGCAGCTTGACGCCATGGCAACGCGCGCCGCATGGCTTATCCGCGGCAACCGCTCCGCCGAGGCCAGGCTGCTGCTCTCGTCAATCGAGCCAGACGGACCGGTCGAGCTCGGCGCTCTGACCTATCTCTGCGGTTCGCTCACCGCGCTCGCGCGAAGCCCGGATGATCCGGTGTATGAGCTTGCCATTGAGAGATTGCTGACCCTGGCGCAGCTCGGCGCGCAGGCCGGGCGAACCGACGGCGCCCTGGCCGCCGCCGATGCGATGATGCAGCATAACGAACACGATCGAGCTTATGAAGTCCTCAGCCGTGTCGAAAGGACCGGTATGGAGGATCTGCGAATTATCAACCGCCTCATGACCGCCAATATCCGGCTAGGCTTCTACCCGCGGGCCGAATCCTGCGCCCGCCGGATACTGGCGCGCAGGCCAGGCGACGCGGAACGCAAGGGTCTGATGGCGCGCATCTGCGTGTGGCAATCCGACTACCCTCTGGCGTGGCGCCGCTACAGCGACTTGATCGCTGACTACCCGGAGGACGAGCTGTTTCCCCTCGAATTCGAAGCCAAACGCAACCGGTCAGTCGGTAATCGGCGCCGCGCCACGCCGCTCTACTCCGAGTACGCAAGCCGGCAGACAATGGATCGCGAGATGGTGGTTGAGGAAGGCGACGTGTGGTTCGAAGGCGATTTCACAAAGGCCGCGGAGAGCCGTTACCGTTCCGCCTCGCTGGCGTTCCAGGATGATGCAGAATTGCACCAGGCGCTGAATGCCGCCGAACGCCGCTCCGCCTGGGGACTTTTTGCCGAAGCGGAATACCTCAAACGCCGCGGCGATGACCGCAAGGTTGACGTGCGGCAGGATCGGTTCAAGGGCGGCGTGCGCCTGCCGCGCGGCCCCGACGGCCTGACGCTGGAAGCGGGATTGGGCGTGACCGAGTTCCGTTTCGATGATTCGCGCGCCGTTCCCTTGAAAGCCAGACTGCTTTCCGCCGACGGACGCTGGCTCTTCACGAACGGGCTCGACCTGGCCGCCAGCTTCGAGTTTCTGGATTTCGATGATATCAAGTCGAACTGGCGCGCCGATTTCGAAGCAGGCTACCGGGGACTGGACGGATGGAAGGTGGCGCTGATTGCCGGACGACGCGACATGCGGGAGAATTACTACACGATACTCGACGGCATGCAGGCGGATTCGATAGGCGCCTACGGCCAATGGCGTCCCGTGGAACGGCTGGAGTTCTTCGCCCAGTACCGTTACATGGCCATTGACGCTCCAGATCCGAATGCCCTCACACCCACTAATTCGTTCACGCAGACCGCGCCCGTTTCAGCAACATCCACGAATACCACGCCCGTGGTCACCCCGACAACATGGGAGAAGAACAGCGCGCACGAGGTCGTGGCGGAAGTCTGCTACCACCTCTTCTACTTTCCGCACAGCCTGAGATTATTGCTGAACGGCTATGCATATTCCACCGAGAAGCAGAACGACATGTACTGGAC
>CAYWJE010000166.1:1400-8129 GCA_964458525.1 uncultured Verrucomicrobiota bacterium | reverse complement strand
CAGTCCGGATTTTCCTGATTTCATCAGCATGTATTTACGGCTCATCGTGGAAGGACTGTTTGGCGTGCGCTTCAATCTGCTGCGAAATGAAATAGCAATCACCCCGAATCTGCCGGGGGGCTGGACACGTGCGCGCCTGCGGGTCGCTGACATCAGCGTGAAATACCAACGCAAGGGCCGGACGGAAACACTTCAGGTTCAAAATGACGTTGCAGCAGTCCGGATTCTTCGCCTGCCCATGCGCTCCTCCGGGATTGACTCCGTGACCCTTGACGGTCAACCGCAAGAATATCGGATCGAACCTGCAATTGGCAGATGCGTGATCGCGGTGCAGACTGACCGGACAGGGCCGCTAGAGTTGTCCGTGACTCATGGAAAAGAGTCCGTGCCGCGCCTGAACTTCCGTACGGAAGTTCAAGCCGGAAGGCGCATTAATATCGCGGCTCAAGAGAGCAGCATCGTGGAATACAAAGACCCTTCCTCGGCCCTGGAAAATATCCTTTGCGATCATGAACGGCTCATCGGCGTCGCCGCAAGCCGACCGGGATGGCACACGGTTTTTGTGCGTTGCCAGAAGGACAGGTGGGACGGATGGCTGGCGGCAGATTTTTACATAAAGAAACCTCGCCTCGCCGCCACGCATGCTTGTCCCGCGAAGGACTTCACTCCTCTCGACATCTCCAGCTTCTTCAACGCTGCCCTTACGGAGATTCATGCGCAGAAATACCTCGAACCGCGGCCAAAAGGTTACTCGATCATGACGCGTGCCAACGGACGGTTCGGTTGGGACTGGAATGCCGGCGGCATCAACAGTGTGAACGTCAACGATGCCCGGTTGCGCCAATGCGAAGGCGTGTTCGAAACCGCTTCCGGATTCCGCTTTGCCGTTCCCGCTAACGGCGCCGACGCGGCCTGTGTTTCCATCTGGAAGAACTTCCCGGAAGAGTTAGTCTTTCCACTTTCCGGGCGAGCGCGTGAATTGGCCATATTTCTGATTGGCGTCACGAATCCGATGCAATCGCGAGTGGAGAATGCCCAGCTGGATGTGCTCTATTCAGACGGCGGGAAAGAGACCGTTTCACTCGTGAACCCGGTGAACTTCGACGACTGGCTTAACGCGGCCATCCAAACGCATAACGAAACCGTGTATTTCAGCGATCATAATCATGGGTTGATTCAGCGCATAGCACTTGATCCGGAACGCGATTTGCAGTCGTTGCTTATTCGGGCCGTGGCGAATGAAGTGATCGTCGGAGTCCTGGCGATATCAGTATGCCGATAGATGATAGATGCGGGCAGCCGAAGACTGGAAACCGACACTTCGCGGCTCCACTCTCCCCAGATGCAGCCCGCCGAGGCTTGACATGGTAACGAGAATCTGATGACATAGGCGAATAAGAACAAGCAGATGAGCATTCCCGAAAAATCATCGTATCTATCAGAATTCACCGGCATTCTCAGAACCCACTGGCCTGAAAATCGCACGGTCAACATCGTTTGCCACGGACACAGTGTGCCTGCCGGGTACTTTGCAACACCGATGGTGGACACGATGAATGCCTATCCTCACCTGCTCCACGCTGAACTGAAGCTCCGATTCCCTTTCGCCGTGATGAATGTCATTGTCACCGCCATAGGCGGAGAGAATTCAGAATCGGGAGCCGATCGCTTTGAACGCGATGTGCTGTGTCACCGGCCGGATATATTAACCATTGACTACGCTCTGAATGACCGGCGGATCGGACTCGACAGGGCACATGCGGCATGGTCAAGGATGATTGATGCCGGGCTTGCGGCTGGCGCCAGGATAATACTTCTTACGCCGACTCCTGACGGGACCCAGGCGGCATCCTACAAGGAGAAAGACAAAGGTTTGCTCGGCGACCACGCGGATCAAATCCGAAAGCTTGCCGCCGGGCGCGGGATCGGGCTGACCGACAGCCTGCGCGCCTGCATGCAGCACAGTTCACGGGAAGACCTGTCCGACATCATGTCGTGGAGCAACCACCCCAATCGGCGCGGCCACGAACTCGTTGCCAGAGAACTATTGAGCTGGTTCCCTGCCGGATAGCTTTGCGAGGGGACATGCAAATACTCAATGTCGGATCCGTGAACATTGACCATGTGTACCAGGTTGAACATTTTGTTCGCCCGGGCGAAACGCTTGGCAGCGAGCGCTACCGAACTTTTGCCGGCGGCAAGGGATACAATCAATCGGTGGCGCTTGCCCGCGCGGGCGCACACGTGCTCCATGCGGGAAGGGTCGGTCAATACGCGGAATGGCTCCTCGAAAGACTCCAAAAGGAAGGCGTTGATACGACCTTCGTGCGCACGGGTGAAATTCCGACGGGACACGCCATAATCCAGGTTGTGCCGTCCGGAGAGAACGCGATCGTTCTATACGGCGGAGCGAATCAGTGTGTCGAAGAATCAGATATTGACGCGGCCCTCACTGCGTGCTCGGCAGGGGACTGCCTTCTGATCCAGAACGAAACGTCCTCGGCGCCATACGCCATTCGAGCCGCTCATAAGATCAAGCTGCGAGTCGTGTTGAATCCGGCCCCGATGAGTCCCGCGGTTCATCGCTACCCGCTGGACCTGGTGGACGTCTTCATTATGAACACCACGGAAGCCCGGGAACTTACCGCCGCGAGCGATCCGGACGATATCTGCGCCCGGATGCGCCGGCAATATCCCCGCGCCTCAATCGTCCTGACTCTTGGTTCGCAGGGCGCAGTGTATGCCAATGCGGACTTACGGCATCATGAGCCCGCGCTCCCCGTCAAAGCGGTTGACACGACAGGCGCCGGGGACACTTTTATCGGGTTCTTCCTTGCCGAATTGATGCGGACGGGCGATCCCCGGAAGGCGCTGGAGCAGGGCTGCCGTGCGGCGGCGCTATGCGTCACTAAACCAGGAGCGGCCGATTCCATTCCCCTGCGGAAAGAAGTGGATGCAATGAGTAATCAAAAGTGAGGAAGATCAAGGAATGCTGACGGCAATATCATCTCGAACGTCACCGAATTCTCGCGACACTCCCGCAGGATGACATCTCCCTGGTGAGCGCGGGCAATCTCGCGTGCGAGGCTAAGTCCCAAGCCCACGCTGTCCACGTCTCTGGTCCGAGCCTTGTTGCCACGATAGAAGCGTTCGAACAGTCGTTCCGGATCGATCCGTGTTTCCGGATTAAATGTGTTGGAAATGGTGAAAACAGCGCTCCCGTTACGTGTGCAGAGACAAAGGGAAACCGATCCGTTCTTGCGGTTGTGCTTAATGGCGTTGCCAGCCAGGTTCTGCAACGCTTGCCGCAGAAGGTCCGGATCCGCCATCACAAAAACTCCTGGAGTAACGTTCCTCTCTGTGCTCAACCCCGTCCCGGCTTGCTGAACATCGTCGGCAAGTGCCTCGATTTCCCCGCTGATATTCACACGTTCCAGGCTCAACCTGATTTGTCCGGAATCGGCCTGCGCAAGGAGCAATAGTTTCCGCACGATCACCTTCAGACGCTGTACCTCTTCGATCAGTTCAGCATACTTGCGCTGTTCGGGCGAATCCGGCGGGGCGTCGCGAAGCGCCTGCTGAAGCTGTCCCTGAAGGATGGTCAGTGGCGTCTTCAACTCGTGCGCCGCATCCGCGCTGAAGCGAGTCGCTTGCTGAAAACTCCTTTCGAGGCGATCAAGCATGTCGTTGATGACATCGATGAGCGCCTGAAACTCGTGATCGGCGTCCGATAAGCTAACGCGGCGACTGAGTCCCTTCGCGGTAATGCCTTGCGCAACCTGGGTGAGCGTTTTCACCGGACGGATTGCCTGTTCCGCCAGTAAGCCACCAGCCACAGCCAGAAGGAGCAGGAGCAAGGGCGCCGTCACGACAACAATGTTGCAAAATCGCCGAATCTCCGCGTGAAAGTCAGCCAAGTCCATTCCCAATACAAGTGTAACGTGCTCATTGCGCATCACGACAAATCGCCAGGCGTGACCCTGCTCCTTGACCGTCAACCATCGCGGCGGTATCATCGGCATACGCGGCGGCGGGGGTGGTTTCCTCGTCAGGGGCGGCAGCCCAAAGCCAGGGACAAACCGGGGCAACACCAAATCCGGTTCCTTGCCGGGACCTGCGATCTCGTGGATGCCAAGTGTTGTCGCGCTGATCGCAACAGGCCAACGTGGAGACGTGTAGACGGCTCGTCCATCACGATCATAAACATTCATGACAAACGGGCTCGTCTTGTCTTCGCCGTACATGGAAGCCAAAGATTCGTCGAAGCGGGACCAGTGCCAGTGAGGCTGCGGGCCTCGCACGTTGGCGTCTCCAAGGGCCTGGAGTTCGCGGTCGATGCGTTCCATGCCGATCCTTCGAATCGCAGTCATGAAAATGGCGGCTAAAGCGATCAGCATGATCCCGGACGTGAACACGGACCATAAAGCTAGACGAAGTTTGAATGAGCGCGGCTTCATGCTATTCCACTCTTCGAATACGGTATCCGACGCCACGCACAGTCTCGACCAGAGGATGGGATGCCCCTTCATCAATCTTGCGGCGCAGTCGCCCCACATTGACGTCCACGATGTTCGTCTCGGGATCAAAGTCATAGCCCCACACATGTTCCAATAGTTGTGTGCGCGTAAAAACGCGATCAGGCATCGAGATCAAACGTTCGAGAAGATTGAATTCCCGCGCCGTCAATTCGATTTCTCGTTGTCCTCTCTTCACCTTTCGTGTCATGAGATTGACCACCAAGTCATCAACCTGCAGAATGTTGAGCCCCCCATCGCGACCCCGTCTTGTCACCGCATGGACTCTTGCGACAAGTTCCTCAACATAAAACGGCTTGGTCAGGTAGTCGTCGGCTCCCAGGCTCAGTCCTTCGACGCGTTCGTTAAGCTCGCTCCTTGCCGTCAATAGTATTATCGGGACCGTGTCCTTTCTCTCACGCAGACTGCGCAGGATACTCAAGCCGTCCCGACCGGGAAGCATGATGTCCAGAATTATGACGTCGAACTGCCGTGTTGTTGCAAGCAGATAAGCATCATCGCCATTGTTGCAGGCATCTACAACAAAGCCCTGTTCAGTCAGCCCCTGTCGAATGAATCCTGCTATTTTCCGTTCATCCTCCACCAGAAGAATTTTCATTGTGGAATCTTATCATAATTTTCCGATCACTGACCAGCCAATAATTGTGACAGATTCGTCATCCAGAAACACACCATGCTGTCACATTCATGTTGTTAGATGGATTACAGAACAGAATATACGAGCAGCAAGCGAGAGGAAGAGAACATGGAACCTTCGAACCTTGATGAACATAGTGTCGGCAAACGACGGCGAACTTACTCGGCCGACTTCAAGGCAAAGGTTGTGCTTGAATGGCTTGAGGGGAAACAAAGCCTTTCCGAACTCGCAAATCAGCATAACCTGCATCAAAACCAAATCAAGAATTGGAAATGCATACTAAGGCGTCGTCTGAGCAGTCTTTTCAAGGATAGACGTATATCTCGAACGAGCAGGCCTGGCATTCCTGATGAGTCCGCAATGGACCATCCTTTACCCAATGGCTCGCATTTGAAGTCCCCGGAATCGGCAAGTGCTTTCAAGCCGTTATATTGACATCTTCGAATTCCTGTTCATCCGCAGCCTGGTGCTCGACAGCGTCTCGCTGTGTAGCTAAAACTCCCGTTTCCTATCCTTGTTCCAATACCTTTTTAACGGCAAATTGAGGGCAATGTGATTGGTGAGGCTAAAAGCAAAGTCCTATCATTAATATTGTTATAACGTTGAATGGCCAGGATTATCAGCATAATCCTGGCCATCCTTTTAGTGCAGCAATGCTGCAGGCTCAATTGTTTATTACACCTGAATATTAATCAATGATTCGCCTGCAACCAGGCCGAAGTGATCAAGAAGCTGATTGTACATTGCCTGCTTGCCCTCCTCGGTCATTTCGCTTATATCTTCCTGTTCTTCCAGAAGCTCTTCCAGATAATCCATTATGGACTTGGCTTCAAGCGTCTGAATACCTTCTTCATCTTCGCCCTGTGGCGGTGGCGGTGGCGGCGGCCGACGACCTCCAACGCCTCCTATATCACCGAGTTCCCTGGCGTCAACCCCTTCAGCCGCCAGCGCTTCTTCTAAAGCCTGACCGGGTCTGATACCGGCTTCATCGAATGCTTCGATGATGCTTGCAGCGTCTGATGCTGACAGGTTTTCAGTATCGTATTGTGACAGGATCTCAGAGATCAGCGATTCCTGTTCCTCTGTGAGTGCTGCCTGTGTCCGCATCGGCATCTGCGACATAGAAGATCCTGCTCCGATTGAATCTATCATTTATTTTGTCCTCCATATGGATTTTCACCTTCGATGCGAACCAGGGAACTCAGACACGCGCCTGATTAATTCGCTGATTTATTTTACACATACATTGGTGATATTGAATCCACATATCTTTTGCCTGAATCCGTGACGGACTCCGTCGTTCTATCGTTCTATATAAGCTATCGGCATGCCATAGCCTATTTTCAATACCTGGATGTTGATTGAATCTTCACCACTCTTGTTGAATAAGTTACACGCGCGACAATTGCATTCCGCATGGACATCTGTTTGGAACACAGTTCATCTTCATGGCGCTACATAAAGCGTAACTTGTTGAACCCAACCACGGGAAAAAAGCGCTACAAACGAACCGGTAGTATTTTCCGCCAGGCCATGTAATTCCTGCCATTCCCGCTT
>CAYWJE010000166.1:0-1390 GCA_964458525.1 uncultured Verrucomicrobiota bacterium | reverse complement strand
GCAAGCGCGTCCATTTCATTCCTACGGGCAACCGGTGCGCTTCGGCGGAAATAGTCTCTGGAGAGTTCCCGCACTATGATAACGGCTTTGTCATACTGCGAGGCGCTCTCATGTCATGTTCGTATCGTTCTATATAGAAAAGCACGGAAAGACGTTTCGATCCGGCACATCTTGAATGCAGGCAATGTCCAACGGAAGGAGGTGACGATGAATTAGAAATGTGTCGTGCATGGCGTGATACACAACTAGCAAGGAGACAATACATGAAAACAGTTCGAATGATTGCAATAGCTACAACAGTGCTGATGATGAGCGAAGCGGGGCTGTATGCGCAGCCGAGCAAGCCGCCGGAGATTGAATTGGGGATGGCTGCCCCGGCAAGGACATTTGACAGACGACATGAGGACAGGATGATGCCGCCTCCCTTTTCGCCGTGCGGACGGATGAACGATCCGAAAGACATGCTCGGTTGTTTTTCAGGGATGCCAGACTCCGACAGCATGCGAAGGGCGGGTGCGACCGAACAACAGATAGGGATTCTTGAGGAGTTCATGTTTGAGCAATGCATGAAATGCATAGACCTGCGGGCGGCCGCAGAGAAGGCTGAAATGACGATGGAACGGTTGTTGAAGACGACTGATCCTGATGAAAAGGCCGTCATGCAGGCGGCAGATGCGCTGAATCAAGCGCGCGGCCAGGTTTTCAAGGAGTCCGTAATGTGCAGGATAAAAGTAAAGCAAGTGCTCGGCGACAAGCTTATGCACAAGCTAATAGAACAGAGACCGCCGGCCGGTCCGGAACAGTGTAGGGATGAACGTGGCCTTGAGCATCCTGCGCAAGACAAGGAAGGGAGAAAATAAACATGAGACTAAGCATACTAATTGCGGCGCTGGGATTGGTTATGTGCGCGCTAGATGGCGTGGCGCAAGAAAGTCCGTCTTCATGGCAGGAAATGCAGCAAAGAGATAAGCCGCCCGCACCGCCCATTGAGACTGCGCTCGACAAAAATGGCGATGGAACGATAGATGCCAATGAGATTGCGAATGCGCCAGCGTCACTCAGGACTCTGGACAAGAACGGAGACGGCAAGCTGACATCTGATGAATGCCGGCCTCCCAGGCCTCCATCACGGATGGAGCGGCCATCTCGCTGACTGATTAATGACAATCCTTGTTGTCAGCGGGCGGATTCTTCCGTCCGCTGATAGCAGGGAGAATATCCCGCAACAAAATCAGGGAGGCATTGGTCTTTCAACGGGCATGCTGTCGACCCAGCCGGCTTTCCCAAAAGTGCCCTTTGTACTCCATTGCGCGTCCAGATCGGGGGCCTGGGTCAGGTCTTCAGGGCGTGTTGCCCAATCGAGATTCCTCGACTTCGCTCGGAATGACAC
>CAYWJE010000165.1:0-8174 GCA_964458525.1 uncultured Verrucomicrobiota bacterium | reverse complement strand
TATCTTTTTTCTTGACACACTTTTTCAGTGGCCGGTTATAAGTTCTCTCGCATTTAACCCAATAATATCACAGCTTCCGTTTTGTGTCCAAACTAAAAAGCTTTCTCGATATCTTTCAGCTTCGCACCCAGCAGCGCCCTGGTAATTGCGTCGAGTTCCCGCTTGTCGCCCTGGAAGTGGAACGTCCTGTGCACGTGGCGCGCGGTTGCGCGGCGGCGCAGCGCCGCGGCCGGCGAGGATGTCTCCAGCTCATAGAATGGACCGAGCGGCGCCTTGCCCGGGGCCGGCGGCCCGTCGTTGTAGCTGTTGACCGCATCGCCGCTGTAAGGGTCATCCTGGAATTCCCACATGGAGTTGACGTAGTCGGACGAGCCGCCGGGCAGGTCGAATTTCACAATCGTCAGCACTTCATCGGCGCTGTTGTAGCTGCCGGCGACATCCTTCGCCCTGCGCGGGGAAACGCCTATTTTGCTCCTGTGAAGGCCGTCGCCCTTGAGATGATGCCGCGCGAGATCTTGAGCCTGTCCGCGGGCACTTTTCCGAAATAGGCATCGTTCACGACCGGGCCCAGCTTCGACACCGGCCCTTTCACAAACGGAATCACTATCGTTGTTGAGGGCGACGGCTTGAACATGCCGAGTATCCAGATGGAGAGTAGGCCGCTTGACTTATTCCAGTCTGCAGGACCCTCATTGTTTATGCGGTTGTCGGTTGTGAAACCAACGGCCTTCACGTCTCTGCCGATGGCTATGTCCAGTGATTTTCGTATAGCTGCCCGGCTCAGGACGCGGATTTCGCGCTCCGCCAGGATGTCGAAGCAGGTCCCGCTCGTGTTCACGAGCGACATTTTTTTCCTGAACTTGGCGGAGGATTCTGTCTTTTTAGCGAGGTCCCAGCCGCCCCAGTCTATCGGTTCCGGAGTCTGCCAGTGGGGGAGGTCGAACGGATCGCCCTTCTTGAAGAAGATGCTGAACTGGCCGCCCTCCGGTCCGAGCCAGAAGCGGTCTTCTCCCCCGAACGGGTTGATGTGCTTCCGTTTCTTTCCGCCGGTAATCAGTTTTCTGTTGATCCAGCCGAAGCTCAAGCCCCCGTTTCCCGCGGCCGAGCTGGTCATCACCCTGGCCTGCAATCCGGGCGCGACTGCCACCGCGGCCGCGGAATCGGGTGCGCCAAGCACCAGCACCTCTATGTGCTTTCTAAGAAACTCGATATCATCGCCGAAGCAGCCGCGGCGCATCTTTCCCTCAACAATTGTCTTCTTCATATATCAGCGCTCCTTTCTTAAGTTATCATTTTATGCACCAACTTGTATGCAATTGCCTAGGCCTGCTCAAGCATGATGCCCCGAATGCTAACTGGCTTTCATCGGATGTCAATTGCAATTGCATTCGGGGCTGGAAATCCCGTCTTGCGCCGTCGCGGGGCATCGGTTAAAATCCCTCGCGTCGGTCGGCTTCTCATTGGCGGGAGGTCGGAACGAACAGGAGTGAGCGCAACAATGGCGGTCATTAAATGAGCAGCAAAGCCGGAGAGCTCAGAAGAGAGCTTGGACTAATCCACGTTTTCTGCATCGCGTCGGGCGCGATGATCAGTTCAGGTCTGTTCATACTGCCCGGCATCGCCTATGCGCAGGCCGGGCCGGCGGTCATTTTGTGCTATTTTCTGGCCGGCTTGCTTTCAATACCCGGCATGTTGAGTCTGGCCGAGATGGCGACGGCCATGCCAAAGGCCGGCGCCGACTGTTTTGTGGTTATACGAAGCATGGGGCCGGGTGTCGGCACCGTGGCTGGTCTCCTGAGCTGGTTCTCGTTGTCCATGAAGAGCGCGTTCGCGCTTGTCGGCATATCAGTATTCTCGGTCTTCCTGGTGGATCTCGACTCCCGCCTCGTTGCAGTGTTTTTCTGCATTCTCTTTGTCACCATCAATATTCTGGGCGTCAGGGAGGCGGGCAGGGCGCAGCTCCTGCTGGCCGCTGGACTTTTCGGGCTCATGGGTTTCTATATCATCGTGGGGCTGCCCTCGGTAGATGTTCAGCGCCTGGATCCTTTCGTATCGCGCGGCATCGTGTCGGTTTTCAGCGTCACGGGCTTCGTGTTCGTGTCATATGGTGGCCTGCTCAAGATAGCGAGCGTCGCCGGGGAGGTCCGGAATCCGAGCCGGAACATACCGCTGGGAATGATCGTATCGCTACTGGTCGTGAGCGTCTTCTACGCGCTCATGGTGCTTGTGACGGTGGGCGTGCTTGACTCCGAATCGCTCTCCGGCTCACTGACGCCGATATCGGACGGCGCAGCCGCCCTGATGGGCAAGGGCGGCTTCGTTGCTCTCAGCATTGCCGCGATCCTGTCCTTTCTCACCACCGCCAATGCCGGGATAATGACAGCCGCCCGCTCACTGGTCCCGCTTGGCAACGAGGACCTGTTCCCCCCGGTTTTCAGCCGCATCAGCCCGCGCTTCGGCACGCCTCACAACGCACTGCTTCTTACGGGCGCGTTCGTTCTTAGCGCGGTTTTCCTCAGGCTGGAGGTGCTGGTGGAGGCAGCATCCATAGTGCTGATTCTGACCTATGTCCTTGCGTGCGTCTCCGTGATAATCCTGCGCGAGAGCGGGCTACAGAACTACCAGCCCCGCTTCCGCTCTCCCCTCTATCCATGGCTGCAGATAGTGGGGCTGCTTGGAATGGGCTTTGCTCTTTTCGGGATGGGCTGGGAGGGGCATGTCATTGCGGCGCTCATAGGCCTCGCCGGGTTCTGCGCCTACTGGTTCTACGGGCGGAAGAGCACGCGCCGGGATTCAGCGCTGCTTCACCTGGTCGAGCGAATCACCGCGCGGGAGCTTGTGACCGGCACGCTGGAGGCGGAGCTGAAGCAGATTATCAGGGAGCGGGACGGCATCGTTAAGGATCGTTTCGACCACATCATAGAGGACTGTATTGTGCTGGATATGCATGAGCCGACCGATCTCGATGGCTTCTTAGGGCTTGTCGCCGAACGGCTCGCAGCGCGCATTGATACTCCGGCGCCCGCCCTCGTAAAGGCGCTGCGCGCCCGCGAGGCGGAGAGCAGCACGACGCTGACGCCGGATCTAGCAGTCCCCCATGTGATTATCGAGGGCGCTAAAAAATTCGAGATACTGCTCGCTCGCTCGCGGGCTGGCGTCGCCTTTTCCGATTCAGCGCCGGGTGTCCACGGCATCTTCGTGCTGGTCGGCACCCAGGATGAGAGGAATTTCCATCTCCGCGCGCTTGCGGCCCTCGCGCAGGTGATTGGAAACCCGGAGTTCATGCGGAAATGGATGAAGGCGCGCGGTGAGCAAGCGCTCCGCGATCTCGTGCTGCTCGGCCGGCACGTCGGCAAGTGACGGGCGGCTAAAATGAGAATTGCTGAGTAACGGGTTCGCGCGCTTGCGTTGCCGCGGAGTTTCTGTTAGATTTACAATTTAACGTTGAAATTGGAAATCAAAAACATTCATGAAAACAATCAAACGCGCACGCGAGATTCTCGATGTTGAAATTGAGCAGCTGCAGAAGGTCCGCGACGAACTTGACAGGGGTTTCAGCCGCGCCGTGAAGCTGATACTCGATTGCCTCGGACATGACGGCAAGATCGTTGTCACGGGCATGGGCAAGAATTTTCACGTGGGCCAGAAGATCTCCGCCACGCTCGCAAGCACGGGCTCGGCCAGCGTGGCAATTCATCCGTCTCAGGCTCTGCACGGCGATATAGGGGTGTTCAGCAGGAATGACGTGCTGCTTGCCTTGAGCTATAGTGGGGAGTCAGACGATATAATCGCGATCCTGCCTGCGGTGAAGAGACAGGGCGGCAGGATTGTGGCGGTGACCGGTGTGAAAGATAGCGCGCTTGCCAGGCTGAGCGATGAGACCATCCTGATGGCCATTAGCCGCGAGGCATGCCCCTTCAACATGGCGCCGACCGCGAGCACCACCGCGACAATGGCTGTCGGCGATGCCCTGGCCATCGTCCTGCTCGAAGCGCGAGGGTTCAAGAAGGAGGATTTTGCGAAGCTGCATCCGGGCGGGACGATAGGAAAAACGCTCCTGCTGAAAGTGTGCGACATCATGCGTGGCGCAGACAGGCTCGCAATGGTGGGTGAGGCGGCGACGGTCCATGAGGCAGTGCTGGCAATGACCAGGGCTCGGGCCGGCTGCGTGGGCGTGAGGGATCGGACGGGGAGACTGATCGGTATTTTCACCGACGGCGACTTGCGTCGGCTTATCAGCCAGGACGGGGGCATTCCACAGAAGCCCATCAAGGCCGTCATGACCAGGAACCCGGTAACGGTGCGGGAAGATGATCTCGCCGTTGACGTACTCAAGGTCTACGAGAAGCATAATATTGACGATCTCCTCGTGGTGAACCGTGCGAGGCGGGTGACTGGCATTGTGGATATCCAGGACTTGCCCAAGTTCAAAATACTCTGAGCGCCACTATGCAAGGGCAACCGAGCTTCACTCGATAGCCTTCCGCAAAAACCTATGCCTAAAGAGCCAGTTTTAAAAGTCTGAAAATTGGTGATTTATTTTTTAATCAATTCAAAAAAGACAGTTGACTTTGCGTGCCATTTCGTTTGTTGTAACTGCTTAATAGGTAATACCTTACAGATAAAGGGGTTGTGTGAACACGCAAAAACTTCAACTGTGGCGGCTATGAAAAAGCATTCAACGTTCTTTGTTTCCAGAGCTGGAAGACATCGTTGGCGAGTTGAGCGAAAAAGATCGGAATTTCATTCGGACATGTGAATTGTGCGCGGATGCGCTGGAAAAGGAAATGGCGGTCTATGCGCGTAAACACATGGGGCGTCCGCCGGCGGAGCGGATAGCCATTGCGAAGGCATTTATTGCCAAGGTGGTTTATGGAATGACGACTACGGAAGAGTTGATTGCCTATTTGAACGCCAGCCCGTCATTGAGGCGTTTGTGCGGATGGGAAAGGGTGGATGATGTTCCGTCTGAGCCGACATTCAGCCGCGTGTTCAAGGTGTTCGCGGAAAGCAAATTGCCGGAGCATATTCACGAAGCGATGGTAAAAAAGTGTACGAGCGGAAAATGGTGGGGCATATCAGCCGTGATGCCACGGCCATTGAGGCGCGTGAACGAGCGCAAAAGGGCAAGAATGCGGAGGTCATTAAATTGTTGCCGCGCAAAAAGGGTCGCCCACGCCGCGATGAACAGCGTCCGGGAGCGCCGCCCAAACGCTTGATATTGCAGGGCAACAGGACATTGGAGGAGAATCTGGCGGATTTGCCGAGTGCATGCAACTGGGGCTGCAAACGTGACAGCAACGGAAAAAAGACGTCTTGGAAAGGCTATAAATTGCATGTGGACATGGCGGATGGCGACATTCCGATCAGCGCGACGCTCACATCGGCGAGTCTGCATGACAGTCAGGCGACCATACCATTGGCGCAGATGAGCACGCAACGGGTGACGAATTGCTATGATTTGATGGATGCGGCGTATGATGCCGAGGAAATATGGAAACATAGCCGGAGTCTGAATCATGTGCCGATTATTGATCTGAACCGGCGCGGCGCGGAAAAGTTGCCGATGGCGCTGGCCCAAGCGCAACGCTATAATCAGCGTTCGAGTTCGGAGCGCGGCTTTTCGTATTTGGAACATTACGGAGCTTATTCGATTTGGGTGAAGGGTGCGGCTAAGGTCATGTGCCATTTGATGTTTGCGTTGTTGGCATTGACCGCGCACCAGATGTTTAACATGCTTTTGTAGGAGGCGCGTATGGGTTGAGACATTCATTGTCATAAAAATTAAGCCGTTAAAAAACGGTAGCGCAGTAATGCGCCTAAAAACGGTGAAAAATCGCCGATTCGACGCAAAAATCGTGAAAACTTTAAAATTGCCACGATTGGACAATCAGTGTAAGTTTCAAACATTGAATTTCAACGGACTTTTGAAAGTAACTCTAAAAAAAGATTTTTCCTCAAATGATTTTTCCTTGCTTTCGCCTTAGAAGATTGATGGTTCCTTGTTTTTCGAACTCTGGTACGCCTTATGTCTGAACGCATCACGTCTTCGGTCCCGGCACTCCGGTCGGTCGGTCGGTCGGTGTAGCCTTATCCTGCGGCTGTTTGGCAAAAGTCAAGCCGAAAACCCCCTTCCGTTTTCCCTGGAGACGGCGGCTTTGGTCGTTTCTCTCCGATCTTTGCGCATGGACATGGCGGCATGCCAGCCAGAGCTCCGACCTCGAAGAGAGTCGGGGCTGGTCCCCGCCGTTCTCTTCCTTTTCCCATATGGAGACGGTGGCCTGCATGCGCATGTACAGTTCACGCAGGCATGCGTGCAGGAAAATCCCTGCCGCCCCCCCCTCATGCATCCAGGCAATGTTTCCGCAGCGATCGGATCACGGAAACGAAAGTCCATAATCGGCGAGGTTTAGCATGAAACACATCATTTCTCTTCTGCTTCTTCTCGCGCTTACCATCCCCCTCGCGTTCTCCGAGCCCGCCTCGCCGGAAAATTCCCCGGCGGACGTACTTTGGAAGGAGGCAATCACCGCGCTTGAGAAGCGCCAATACGAGGACGCGCAGAAGAAGTTCGAGGATTTCAGTCGGCGCTATCTCTCCGACCCGCGCGCTGCTGAAGCGGCTGTTCGTATCGGGATATGCGATTACCGGATGGGCGGCAGGACATCCCGCGCTCTCGATGCATGGAACAGGACCGTTAACATGGAGGTCATGCAGAAGAAGGCGTCTCCCGCGCTTCTGCTTGCGCTCGAACAGCTTGCCGCTCATTTCAGGATTCAGAAGAATGAGCGCAAGTTAGAGAAGACTCTGGCACGCCTGGAGGAGTTCTTTCCGGCGAATGCGATCACCGTCCGCGAACATGCATCCTCCGCCCGCGCGCGGCTGGAAGCGGGGGATTATGCGGGTGCGGCTGTGCTTTACAAGACGGTTGCCTCGCATTTGAAGGGCGATGATCTCCTCAATTACGACCTGGCAAGGGAATTGTCCGCTCCGGACAGTTCGGTCAGTGCCATCCTTGTCTCCGCCGGCAGGCATCTTTCGGAAAACTCCATTCCCCTTGCAACCCGTCTCTACAGCGAGGCGCTGAAACGTAATCCTGCTGGCAACGATAAGCATGAGGCGATGACGAAGCTGGGCTGGTGTCTCTACCTGCAGAAGAAGGACAAGGAATCGGAGCGGTTGTGGCGGAACGTGATCGCGTCGGCGCCCGTGGGGGATGAATGGCGGGGGAAGAGCCGCTGGCACCTGGTGGTTCTGAACGCTGGCGTGTTCGACAATGTCAAGGAAGCGATTGCCTTGTGCGATGAGCAGGCGAAGGAATTCAAGTCGTGTTTCTTCCACGAGCAGGCGCTGTTCTCGAAGGCATGGCTGCTCTGGACCCGGAAACGGTGGACGGAGGCGAGGGTTGCTTTCGATGATTTGATCACTCATTACCCTGAAAAGGCGGTTCATCCGCCGATAGTGAAATATATCGAGGATTGCGACAAGGGTATGAGCGCTCGGCGGTGAACAGAAGAAAAAACCTGAACCGTAAACGGGCAAACAATGTCTGACATTTATTTCAAATGCGAATGCGGGAAGAGCCTGGCGGTTGACGAGGCCGGGATAGGGCGGACTGCCTCCTGCGTGGACTGCGGGAATCGGGTAACTGTCCCCGAGCCGGAAGTCGAATTCGATTGCGAGGGCTGCGCAGAAACGCTCCTCGCGCCGTCTTCCGTGTCTGGCGATCTGATCAAGTGCGCCTTCTGCGGGCGCCGGATGACCGTGCCACCTATGACCGAATCGGAAGGTAGGGCACTGCGACCTCAAAGAGAGTCGGGGCCTGGCGCGCCGTTCTTCGGGTTGAATAGTGATGAGTCAGCATCCTGCCGGATAATAGATGAACCGTTTGACGATAGCGCCGCCTGTACCCCGTCAATTGTCATGGACTCTCTCATGCATAGCCGCAGCAAGTTCACCATTAGCCGCAGGCCGCCCCGGCGAAGCATCTTTGCCGATCCGAAGCTGTCCGGCCATCTGTTCCGGGTAGCGGTAGCGGCATTGGCCGTGGTTGTGGGCGCGGAATTGATGCGAGGCTTTTTCAGGGATAGCGAGCCGGCCTCGGACGAATTCAGCGACTCTGCGGCGGAAGATGCGGTTCAGCAGCAGGATGCTGGTGATGGTGAGCGGGATAT
>CAYWJE010000164.1:0-8189 GCA_964458525.1 uncultured Verrucomicrobiota bacterium | reverse complement strand
CGACTCCCGACCTCCCGGAGAGTCGGGACTTTGAGGTCGGGGCCGCCCTACCTTTGGAATTCCTGGTAGGGCCGCACAGCCCGCCTGCAGCGCCTGTGCGCAAGCACTGCGGGCAGGCCTGTGCGACCGTCAAAACAGTATGACCTGAGTAGTTACAAAAAATGCTGTCTTGGTAATGGGAGGGACGGCATTCTGCCGTCCTTTATATGTTTTTTAACGCAATCTTAATGTCTGAGTAGTTGCTGTGTTTTCAGAACTGGAGGGACGACTTCCACGTCGTCCGAAGTTTGGATTGCGCCGGTCAGGCGGGGCTGCAGATTTCGGCGGCTGCTGACAGGAGCGCGTCCATGTCTTTGTCCGTTCCGACGCTTATACGCACAAACGCGCCAGTGCGCTCCCCCCGGAAATGCCGCACAAGGATGTTGCGCTCCCTGAGCGCACGGTAGAGGGTCTCGGCGTCAACCCCGGCCGGGCGCGTCCACAGGAAGTTGGCTTCTGACGGAAAGACTTCGAAACCCAGCTCGGCCAGGCGCCCGGCGCATCTGTCGCGTGTGCGCTTGACGCGTTCCGCGTTGGCGCGCGCCCATTGATCGTCGCATACGGCGCCGAGCGCCGCGGCCTGTATGAGCCGCCCGAGGTTGTATGAGTCCTTGATCTTGAACAGTGCGCCTATGAGGTCGACATGCCCGACCGTGTAGCCCAATCGCAGGCCGGCGAGCGAATGGGATTTGGACAGAGTCCGCGCGACGAGCACGTTGTCGTACTCAAGCGCGAGATCCATGCAGTCCTCTTCTGCGAAGGCGACGTAGGCTTCGTCTATCAGCACCACGCCGGGGAATCGCGCGCAGAACCCGCGTATGACATCTTTCGGATACCTGATGCCGGTGGGGGCGTTCGGGCACGTGAGGAAGAAGAGCGAGGCCGAGTAATCATCCGGCATGGCCCACTCGAAGCGCGGGCCGAGTTCCACCGGCCTGATCGCCACGTCGCGAATTTTCGTGAGAACATGGTAGAGCGAATAGGAGGGTTCAAAATAGCCGATGCTGCCGTCATCCTCGACAAACGCCCTGGTGCAGAGCGCGAGCACCTCATCGGAACCGTTGCCCGCGAACACCTGTTCCGGAGAGCAGCCGTGGATCTCAGCCAGTGCGCCGCGCAGGTCGCGGCTGTCGGGGTCCGGGTAGAGGCGCAGACTCTCCGCGCTGAAAGCGGCCAATGCCTCGGCGACCCGCGGCGACGGCGGATACGGGTTCTCGTTCGTGTTCAGCTTGATCAGGCGGCCGGCGACGCGCGGCTGTTCGCCCGGCACGTAGCCGCTTAGGGAGACCACCGATTTCTTTATGCATCCGCTCATTGGTCCGCCTTTTCGAACCGCACCTGCGCCGACCGGACATGCGCATCCATGCCCTCGACGCGTCCGAACGCCTCAATCACGTTCATCGTGTCCATCAGGTCCGCCCTGGTGAAGGAAATAATGCTCGTGCGCCTCCTGAAGTCATCAGCGCTCAGTCCTGAGAACATAGCGGCGGTTCCGCCGGTCGGCAGGACGTGGCTGGGCCCGGCAACGTAGTCGCCCACGCATTCGGGGCTCCACGCCCCGACGAACACCGCGCCCACATCGCGCACCTTTCTGAGCCAGTTGCGTGGCTCGCGCACCATGATCTCGAGATGCTCCGGCGCGAACCTGTTGCACAGCTCCATGCCGATGTCGAGATTGTTTACGATTACCAGCATTGTGCCTTCGGCGAGGATTCGCAGCACCGCGGGGCGCCTGCCCAGCGTATCGGCCTGTTTGAGCAGTTCGGCCTGGACCGCTTTCGCGAGGTTCCTGGAGGACGTCACGAGGAGCAGTTTCTCCAAGCCGGTTCCGTGTTCGGCCTGAGAGAGCAGGTCGGCCGCAACGCTCGCGGGCGCGGCGCTGTCATCGGCAAGCACGGCTATCTCGCTCGGACCGGCAACGAGATCGAGCGCCACGCTGCCGTAGACGCGCCGCTTGGCCGCAGTGACATATTGTCCGCCCGGTCCGGCGATTTTCTGCACGCAAGCGATGGTCTTTGTTCCGTAGGCCATGGCTGCTATCGCCTGTGCACCGCCGATCTTGTATATCTCGTTAGTGCCTGCGGCTTCGAGCGCGTAGAGGAGGAACGGATTCATCTCGCCCGACGCCCCGACGGGGGAACAGGCGACTATCTCGTGGACTCCGGCGACCCTGGCGAGGGTTACGGTCATCAGCGCGGTTGAAACCAGGGGGGCGCTGCCGCCGGGGATGTAGACTCCGACTCGGTGAAGCGGCACAAATTGCTCGCCGAGCACGCCGCCTTTCGGAGAACACACGGTCCAATCCTTCTTCAACCCGGCCTGCGCGAAGGCCGTGATGCGCTTGTGGGCTTCCCTGGCGGCTATCATGAAGGCGCTGTCAACTGACTCCCTTGCCGCATTCAGCTCGGACTTTTCGACGCGCCATTCAGCGGGACTGAGGGTGGAGCCGTCGAACCGTTTCGCAAATTCCATCACGGCCTCATCGCCGCGCTCGCGGACGGCGCCGATGATGTCGCGCGCTGCGGACTCCGCGTTTTCGGGGAAGGCAGGCCGACGCAGGAATTCCGCCACCGGCCCGGAATTATCTTCAAGGTTCCACGATTCCATTTTGATATTGATGTTTTCAGCATTCATGATCCGGCGTTGCTTCCTTTCCCGTTATGCGTCCCGGCCGGAGCCAGAGCTGACCCGGCGTCGTAAAACCAGAGCGAAATCTGACCCTCGCGCGGCCCGTCCGGATTTTTCAGGCGGCACTGATAAAGGGCGCGCAGCGCTTCGCCGTTGAGGGCATTATCGGCGGCCGGAGACAAGAGCAGGACGCTGACCGGCCGACCGTTGGAATCAAAGCGGACATTGAAAACCGCGTTCCAGAACGCGCCCGGCTTGGTCCATGAGTCAAGCGCGCCGCGGCGCCACTCGATTTCGGAGCCAGCTAGATCGCCATGGCTGGTCATCTGCGCGACTGACAGTTGTTCAGTGTCTGTCGCGCTGAAGACGCGCCCGACATCTGTTCGCGTCAGGGCAAGATTCGGAGGTGGCAGTCGAGTTCTCTCGTCCGGCGCGGTCAGGCCCGGGGCGCGTTCCTGTTTTCTATCCAGGAAAAGCGCAGGGGAATAGGTCGTCGAAACTGCGGGCGCCGTCCAGTTGACGCGGCTTCGTTCGGACGCGGAGCGGACGACCTCGTTTGGAAGCGCAATGAAAGCCGGCGACCTTAAAGCGATCAACTCTCCCGCGCCTGATCCCGCCCAGGACTCCCATGTGATAAAGCGGACCCGCGGCGCGAAGGGTGCACGCGGGCTCGGGTCCGGGATGCCTGGCAGAAACATCAGAACCGCAGCCATGCAGGCCGAGGCCACGCAGGCGGAGCCCAGCCACACGCAGGCGGAGAGGCATCTTCTTTTATTCAGCGGTTTCATTAATCTTCCATTCTCCCGCAAAAGGCCGGGTGGCGAGGTTGACCTCGCGTATCTGTGCCGCGGTTGCCATGTTCATCACCTGCACAACAGTGCCGTAAGGAACCCGCGCGTCAGCCTCGATTATCAGGGAAAGCTGCTGTTTCCGGTGCGCCGCCTGCTTGAACGCGAAAGCCAGTTCGTCCAGCGGCATCCATTCGTCGTTGAAGAACACCTTACCTTCCTGGGTGAGGGTTACCACCATTGCCTCGTAGTGCGATCCGGAAACGAACTCGGCGCCCGGCAGCTCTACGATCACGCCTGGCTTGAGCACGAATGACGAATCAACCGTCATGAAAAGGGCCATCGCTAAAGCCACGTTGATGAGCGCGAGGACCGGCATCGGGCCGCGGAAGGCCCGACTTTTCGGATAGAACCGGCGCCAGTGCCGCCCCTGGTATTCTATAGCCTCACTCATTTCGAATCTTCCTCTGAAAGCAACTTGCCGGACTCGGAGAAGATCCCGAGTATCTCCCCAAAAGCCCGTTCCATGTCCAGCGCGATCGTATTGACCTTGCCGACCAGGATATTGTAGCCGATGTAGGAAATCATGGCCACAACCAGTCCGGCGGCGGTTGTTATCAATGCCTGCCATATTCCGCCGGCGAGGTCGCCGGCTTGAACCAGCGGGGCTTTCTGCTGGATCATGAGGTAGGCCTCGATCATCCCCAGCACCGTTCCGAAAAGGCCCAGGAGCGGGGCCACCTGCGCTATCGTTGCGAGGACGAAGAATCGGCTTTCCAGGCGGGCGATCTCGATGACGCCAGCGTCATTCATAGCCCTTTCGATCATCTCGCGGCCGTCGCCGTGATGCATCACGGCGGCGCGTACCATGCTGGCTACCGGGCCGGGCGTCTCCTCGCAGATACTGAGCGCCTCGGTGATATTTTTCTTGCGGAGTATGTTGCGGACGCCTTGGAAAAAATCGTCCGTCTTGATCCTCGCTCTGTGAACGTGAAAGGCCCGTTCGAGGAAGACGATCACCGCCAGCAAGCCGGCGGCGATTATGAGCCACAGGACCCATCCACCCTGCTGTAGAAACAAAAACATTATCTTCTCCTAGTAAAAGAACAACCAATTGTCCATTCGGATCCGGTTGATCCGCTCTTGCGCATCGCGACTGGCCGGGATGCCCGCGTCAACGACGCGCTGATATAGATTGACTGCCTTGGCCCATTGCTTTTCCTGTTCCTGCAGCTCGGCTGCGTTGAACGCCGCCCGGGTGAACCAGACGTTGCTTTGCGGATCCCGGCTCCATTTCTCCAGATAACCATATACGACTTTCATGTAATATTCAAAGGCTTCCTGCGCCCGGCCCGTTTTTTCCAGGCAACGGCCTATCTTGTACTCGGCCTGCCATCTCGAACGGCTTGAGACTTCCGGCGCATCCAGCGCCGTCCGGTAGGAAATGATGGCTTCATCATAACGCGCCTTATCTTCGGAACCGAGCGTGAACTGGCTGTCACCCTTTCGGAACAAGGCCATCTCGGCGAGGTAGCTCTCCGGCTGAAGCTTGATTATCTCGTCGAAAATCAGGATGGCCCCCGCGAACTCGCCCAGATCGCACAGCGCTTCGCCCTGGTAGAAGCGCGCTTCCGCTCGCTTTACGCTGGCCGGGTATTCCTTGATAAGAAGCGCGAAACAATCGTTAGCCCTGCGGAACTCCTTCTGCATCAGGGCCGCCCGGCCTGCCCAGAAGAGGGCGAGGTCGGCCAGACCGGATCTTGAATAATCACTTACGAACCGCATGAAGCTGGCCTCCGCGGCCGCGAAATCGCCACGGTTATACTCCTGTTCAGCGAGCCAAAAAGCGCTGTAGGGCGCCCAATTCGAGCCGGGGAAATCCTTGATGAACTCCCTGAACAGATCTGCCGCCCGGTCATCCTCGCCAAGCATGTAGTGGCACCACCCGCGCATGTAATGGGAGACATCCGGATCAACAGCGTCCGGATGCCCGGCAGCGGCGTTGAAAAACAAGAGCGCCTTGGAGAATTCGCCCAACCGGTAATGTATGTCGCCTATGGCATGAAGCGATCGGGCTCCGGCCCGGCCGCCGTAGTCGTCGAACACCATAGAGTATATGGAGAGTGCGTCGTTCCAGTTGCCCTGGTTCTCCTTGAGAGCTGCGATGCGAAGGAGCGCTTCGCCTGCAAGAGCTCCGTGTGAATCCTTGTCCACAAGCGACCAGAAAAACGACTCGGCCCCGGATTTGTCGTCGAGCAATGCCATTGCGGCGGCGACCTGGAAAGTGGCATGGTCGGCGATCGGGGTCTCGGGATATAGGGCAATCACTCTTTCGTAAGCCTCGATGGCGGACTTAAACCGGCCGGCGGCGAAGCGGGAGTCTCCGATCTTGAAGAGGCAACGGGCCCTGTCGGACTCCAGGGCCGCGAGTTCGGCGGCCTTCTCGAAGGTCGCCTGCGCCTCCTCGTGGCGGCCCAGCATGATCAGCGCCCAGCCCCTGCCTTCGTTCGCTGTCGCCGCGCCGGCCTGATCCGAGAAGGTCCCGAGGTAGTTCTGGTATTCCGCCAGCGCCTTCTCGCCGTTTCCAGCCGATAGAAGCATCTCGGCCAGCTCAAGTTGAACGGTCTTCGCTGCCTCGGGTGAAAGGCTCGATGACACGAAACCGCGGATGAGCGCGATGCCGTCGTCGGTCCTGCCCATCTTCAGCAGAATCCGGCCTTTTTTGAGATTGAGATCGGCCTTCGTGGCGGGGTCCGTGACCTTGGCGAGCCCGGCGTCGAGCAGTGCGAGGGCGGAGAGGTAGTCGGCCTGTGTCCTGGCGGCGTCGGAGAGCACCGAGACCGCCATTCCGCGCATGCCGTCTGGAACCTGTGAACCGTTCAGCAGCGGCTTAAGCGCCTGTTCTGCCTCCGTCATGCGCCCTGCGCGCGCGTAAATGGAGCCGAGCCTTATCCTGCACTCGTGCCCGATCCTGTTTTCCAGGTTGAGCGCCAGCAGCTTTTCGAGCAGCGCCGCTGCCTCATCATCCCGGCCGGAATCGGAAAGATACATACTCCACTCGAGCAGGTTTCTGGGCGCGTCGGGGGAGTCGGGGTAATTTGCAGCGAAACGAGCGAAGCATGAGAGCGCGTCATCTGTTCCACCGAGCTGGGTGGACGCCAGAGCCTGGAGCCTTATCATGTCCGGGATGCGGGGTGATTCCGGGTGATCCTTTTCAAACTGGCGTGCTAGCGCGAGGGCCGAGTCCCATTGCTGCAAGCCGAATTGCGCATAAGCCAGCCCGGCATCGAAGCCATCGGCCAAGGCGCCCTTTAGCGGAACATGCTCGCGGAGCACGTTCTCCATTGCCTTGTATTCGCCGAGCCCGTAAAGCGCTTCCGACAGGCGCAGGGCATATTCCGCTTTTTCCGCGGGTGACTTCGCATTATCGAGTAGCGCCGAGAATTTTTCGCGCGCAACCGAATAGAGACCGTCCTCGAGCGCGGCCCGACCGTGCTCGATCGTGGATCGGGCCGGTGCGCCGGCCGCCTCCTCCGCCTTCGCCGGCCCGCGAGAAAGGGCGATCGCGCAGGGGAGGATGCAGAGCATGAGAGCGCGTTTCTGCGCGAGGTTCAGCATGATGATTCTCCCTGTTTATGAACCATACGCTTTTCCATGACCTTGCGCAACATCTGTCCCGTGTATGATCGTTCGCATCCGGCCACTTCCTCCGGCGTGCCGGCGGTCACGATGGCGCCGCCGCCTTCTCCGCCTTCCGGGCCGAGGTCAATGATGTGATCGGCGGTCTTAATCACCTCTGCGTTATGTTCGATCACAACCACAGTGTTTCCGGCGTCGCGCAGCCGCTGGAGGATGTTCAGCAGCCTCTGGACGTCCGCGAAATGCAGGCCAGTGGTTGGCTCGTCGAGCAGGTAGAGGGTCCGGCCCGTAGCGGCTTTCGACAGCTCCGTCGATAGTTTCATTCGCTGGGCCTCGCCGCCTGAGAGGGTGGTGGCCGACTGGCCCAGCTGGACATATCCAAGTCCCACCTCCGACAGGGTGCGCAGCTTTCGTTCGAGCGCCGGGATCCTGGAGTAGAATTCCAGCGCCTCGTCAATTGTCATATCGAGGACCTCGGCGATGTTCTTGCCGCTGAACTTCACCTCCAGGGTTTCTCTGTTGTAGCGTTGTCCCCGGCACTGCTCGCAGGTTACGTAGACATCGGGAAGGAAGTGCATCTCGATGCGGATGATGCCGTCTCCCCGGCATTTCTCGCAGCGGCCGCCTTTGACATTGAAGCTGAAGCGGCCCTGGCTGAACCCGCGCACTTTGGAGGCTGGAAGCTGGGCAAATAGCTGGCGAATGAGTGTAAATGCTCCCGTGTAGGTGGCCGGGTTGCTTCTTGGCGTGCGTCCTATAGGGGTCTGGTCGATCACGACCACCTTGTCCAGCCGTTCTGCGCCGGTGATGCGCTTGTGGGCGCCCGGCTGCTCCTTGGAGCCGTAGAAACGTTTGAACAACGCGCGGCGCAGGATGTTATCCACCAGCGTGCTTTTGCCGCTTCCCGACACGCCTGTGACGCATATGAACAGGCCGAGGGGAAAGGCCACATCAATATTCTTGAGATTGTTCTCGGTGGCGCCAACGATTGTCAGCTGTCCGTTGGAGGGTGGCCTTCTTTGCTCCGGTGTATCTATGCTCAGGTTTCCATTCAGATAGCGCGCCGTGAGGGAGTGGGTCTCGCGGAGCAGTTCC
>CAYWJE010000163.1:0-8357 GCA_964458525.1 uncultured Verrucomicrobiota bacterium | reverse complement strand
AAAGATAACCGCAGTTATATATCTTATCATGAATACTCCTTGCAGGTTAGAACAAATATCCCAACGAAACGGAGAACTGGGTAAGGCTATTATCAATGCCGGCGCCGCTCTTGCTTGTCATGGATTCAGAGGTGTCAAGCTCGGTCATCGTGCTGTCGCCTATGATTTCACTCACTTCCTGGTGGTCCACCGAGATTTCAGCGAATATCCCGATGTCAAAGAGATAGGAGGCGCTCAGGCCGGCCCCGAAGAAGGTCCCGCCGTCAAAGGACTCAACGAATTCGATGTTTCTGAGCAGGTGGTTGTCCTTATCCTCCGCCATCACAAACGGGCTGTAGGAAAGGCATGCGGCAAGTGTGAACCCCCTATGAGCCCAGTCCACGCCGGCGCCAAAATACGGAATCTTGAACTCCTGCTCGTAGTTAATCCCGTTCACGCAGCCATCATCGCCTATATCGTCGCGAAATCCGCCGGGCACGAAGGGATCGCTGGAATATCTGTGCCGCACACCGGCATCCTCCCATCGCCAGAAATTCTCCTTGTAGCCGGCAAAGCCGCGAACGCTGAACGACTGCATACGAAGGAGATCGACCGACGCATTGACATCCCAGACATGCCCCTTGACCACACTGACATCGCTCAGCGACCAATCGGTCCACGGGGTGTTCGGTTCATAAAGAAGCCAGTCATAATCCTCCATTTGCCCATTTCCCTTTGACAGGGGCGCCCAATAGCCGGCATTGATATGGACGCGGTTTACTATCGCGATGGAAATTCCGCCGCCGCCCATCAGCACATTCTTCAAGTCCCATATCAGCTCGCTCGTCTTGTACCTTGATCCATCCGGACAATACTCGTATACGATCTCATGAGCCTTTCCGTTTATGAACCCGAGTGAACCGTTGACAGATAATGACAGATTTTCCGTCTCAGCGAGCTGCACGCGGGGCGACTCCAAAGCCTGCTGAGCCAATGAGCACATTGCGCCCGCCGCGAACACACCCGCCACGATTATCAACACGAGTCTCATCCTGCTCATCGCATCTCCCCGCTTTGTTTAGAAGAATGCAAGGTCACCGGTCCGCAAAAAAACGTCATCTCAATTCAGACAGAAATTTCCTGGCCTCGGAATCATTCGGATTGAGCTCAAGAATCGCCTTGGCGACCTTAATTGCCTCCTGATACTGCTTGGCGTCAACAGAAGCAACCATGCAAAGCTTCAGCCAGCGATAATGGTCCATCAAGCTTGAAGCCTTGAAGTTGGCAATATATGGAAAGGCCTGCGCGGCAGAAGTGTCCAGATAGACGCACACCCTGACAATCTGCTGCACCACGCCGAAATCTGACGGCCGCATGAGCAGGCATTGTTCGAGACCGGTAAGCCTTTCATCGAGGGAAACATCCATGGCATTGTCCCATCTGCATCGTTCAAAAACCCTAAAGAACTCGAACTGGTTCTTTGCCCAGTGCTCCATTTCATCGAGTCGGGAAGTGTCTTCATCCGCCAGATATTCACGGGCACGGCCGACTGCGTACAGACACTCAAACGGCGAATCCATTACCGCAAACTCCTCAGCCAAGGCGGACCAGTAGCGATAACTATGAGTCAATTCCTCGATTTCAGTCTGCAATTCAGTGGCAATCGTCATTGCAACACATTCCGCCAGATACTGATTACCAAGTCCTTCAAGGTGCAGATCGTCAGCAATGAATAATGACACACCTTGATCCGGCCTGGCCTCCAGTTCTAACTGCTTCCGGTTGATATAGTCCGTTGCCGGCGCGAGCCGAGTGTCAGGATACGCGCCGGCCACCCGGGCTTGTATGGTCGTGCATACGGAATGAATGCCGAAATAGATATCGTTCCTGTTTGTTCCGAAATCCCTGGAATAATGCTTCAGCATAAGATCGGAAAGTTCATTGCGTTGACCAAGCCTCGATGCCGGGCGACTGACAATCACCATTGGAACGCCATGCTCCGAACAGATTCGCGCCATTGCATTCATATTTTCTTCAAATCTCTTCCATGAAACACGCTGGCGCGGCCATGACAGGTCCAACTTCTCCATTATCAGAGCCACAAGGAGGGCAAGCCTCGTGCTTCTTATCCGTTCAAGGAATACACGAGGCTTGGCAATTGAGTCGTTAACGGCGTACAGTCTGTCAATCTCGATATCACTGTGCCCGCTCTGCGACACGTTGGGATCGTTCCATCCGTGAAAAACTACCACGCAATCAGGCTTGCGAGGCAGGACATAGCGCTGAAGAGCAATCAGGCTCTGGTGCGTTGAATACGAGGACATTCCGCAGTTGAGCAGTTCATACTCATCCGAGCCTGCGGCTGCATTCAGCAAACCCACACACCTCCTCGGGTATGCACGAAGCCAGTCAGGTTGGGTCGTGGACCCGCCGATAAATGCCAGTAATTTCTTTCCCTCTGTTTTACGGTCTGGCCATTTGAACTCGGCAAGATGCGGATCGTTCATGAACTCCCATGAATTTGTGGGCATCACCCAGAAATAGCCGGGCGGATCGCGCAGTGTCTGATAATGCTCGATGACAGTTCCGAACTTCATGGCAACCCATGGTATATAGCCGACCTTCTCACGGGGCGTGAAGGTGAACCCGCTAATGCAAAGGGTTGCCTCAAGCAGGCCGAAGAACACAACAGGCACCACAACAGAGATTGCCGCTTTCTTCAGATTTTTCATAGGGCTCATGCCTAGAACAAGGTGTAGATGAACGGGGCCGTGGACTGTGTCATGAACACAAGAACCCCGATGATCAGGAAGACGAGCACGATTGGGATGATCCACCATGCTTTGTTATGCCAGGCGAAAAGCCCGAATTCCTTCAGAAGCAGAATTAAGTGGCGCAGAAAGCGCATCGGCATCTCCTTTCATCCTAAACTTGCCGGATCAATCCAGAACGAACTCCTTTTTCCAGTCACCAGCCTCTCTGCATAGAGGCTGTTTTTTCTTGTCGAGAATAAACGGGCCCAGGACCAGGAAATCCATTTCCGTTCGCATAAAACAGCGGTATGCGTCTTCCGGCGTGCATACTATGGGCTCGCCCCTAACGTTGAACGAGGTGTTGATGATAACGCCACACCCAGTGCGTTTTTCGAATTCGGATATAATGTCATGGAAAGGCTTGTTGGTCGCGGCACTAACGGTCTGCACCCTGGCCGAGTAATCAACGTGGGTTACAGCCGGGATCGTGGAGCGTATCTGGTTCACGCGCTCCCTGACAGAAAGCCCGGCATCCGCCTGCCGACGCAATTCCGGCTTCAAGCCGGCGACCAGGAGCATGTAAGGCGAGGGGCGGTCAAGCTCGAAGTAATCGGACACCCGTTCATCAAGGCAGGCTGGCGCAAAAGGCCGGAATGACTCGCGGTGCTTGATCTTCAAGTTCATGACGGACTGCATCTCCGCGGATCTGGCATCGCCGATAATAGATCGGTTGCCCAGTGCGCGCGGTCCGAACTCCATGCGCCCATTGAACAAGCCTATCACGTTCTGTTCGTCAATTAGGCGCGCGATTTCGCCAGCCCATGCAGCGGGCGCCGGGCGCAACGCGGGGTACTTGTGATCATCAAGAAATTTCTCAATCCCGGCATCACCGAATGCTGGTCCGAGGTACGAACCTTGCATGGCGTCTTTCTCCCCGTTCGGCGTTCGCTCCTCCTTTGAGAGCTTGTGCCATATGCAGAGAGCGGCGCCAAGCGCTCCCCCGGCATCACCCGCCGCGGGCTGGATCCAGATGTCCTTAAACAATCCGGATCTCAGAAGCTTTCCATTGCTTACGCAGTTAAGCGCGACGCCGCCGCCCAGACAGAGCCTATTCTCGCCCGTGAGCGTTTTCGCGTGGCGGGCCATTCGGAGGACGATCTCCTCGGTTACGGATTGGATGGAAGCAGCAAGGTCCATCTCGCGCCGCGTGATCTCGGATTCCGGCTTCCTCGGCGGACCATTAAACAGATCCGCGAAGGAGTCGTTGGTCATCGTCAGCCCGTCGAGGTACCCAAACTTCTTCATATTCAGCACGAACGATCCGTCCTCCTTGAGGTCTAGCAGCTCTTCGTAGATGGTCTTCACGTACCTCGGCTCGCCATAGGGCGCCAGACCCATCAGCTTATATTCACCGGAATTGACCTTGAACCCGCAAAAGTAAGTGAAAGCCGAGTAAAGCAGGCCTAACGAATGGGGAAAGCGCATTTCCTTCATCAGCTTGATCTCGCTGCCCACTCCGTGCGCGAGTGACGAAGTGGCCCATTCCCCCACTCCGTCGAGAGTCAGTATCGCGGCCCTGTTAAAAGGGGACGGGTAGAAAGCGCTTGCCGCGTGGGACTCATGGTGCTCCGGGTACCATATCGGCAAGGCCTTGCGCGCGCCGCAAGCCTCCATCGCCTTCTCAATATTGAGGGGGATCCAGAGCTTCTCGTTGATCCACATGGGCATGGCCATGAGGAAGGACCTGAATCCGCCCGGGGCAACACTGAAATAGGTCTTCAATATGCGGCTGAACTTGGTGACCGGCTTCTCGTAGAATGAGACGGCGTCAAGTCCTGCCGCGTCAATGCCGCCCTCGGCGAGACAGTATCGGATGGCATTCACGGGCAGCGAGGAATCATGCTTTCTGCGCGTAAAGCGCTCCTCCTGCGCAGCCGCCACAATCCTACCATCCGCCACCAAGGTGGCGGCTGAATCATGGTAGTATGCGCTGATCCCTAGAATTTTCATGCTTCTCACGATATCAGGACTGCCTCCTGTAGCTCTCAAAGCTGGCAGTCTTCCCGTGCTCGAACCAGCAGCTGTTCGAGGACGAAGGAAACTCTCTCCGCAACGGGTCGTCGCGGACAATCATCAGGAACAGCCGCGCCGGAAGAAAACATATACAGAAGACAATCGCAAGCAGGAGAACAGTAATACCGTTCCCCGCCCATTTTCCAAGCCATCTTCCGAAAGCCTCGATGCGCACGTAGGCGCCCGGGAGCAGGACGGCAAGAGCAGCAAACAAGACAGCAAGCGCACAGACTAACAACGCGGCATTATACCGGCGGCAAACAAAAAAAGCCGCGGCAATGAGCGCCATCACTGCCAGCTGGCGCAAAAGCATCCGGCACACCGGAGGAACGGAATCAGCGCACGCTGATCCGGAATCTGCCGCGTAGAGGCCAGAGGTTCGCGTCACCTTGGAAATCATACATCCTTCCTTTCTTAACTCATCGAATGTCGAAAATAATAACTTGAACCCCCTCGCATTGCAAGAGCGGTAAACAACTCACATTTAATACCTCTTGCGCCTGAGTACAGGCGATTGTAAACTTCCCGCCACTGATGAACAGAAAAGCACCAGCAATGGATGCCGGGGCAGCCGGTGATGCGAAAAAACAAATGAGGTTCAGAATCGGCCTGGCGCTCATCGCTGCAAGCTATCCGGTGTGGGCAGTAGCGCTGGTTTTTGCCGGCTTAAAGCTTCGCCAGGACGGCATTCCATGGCTGAGGTTCGCCTTCGTGGCGTTTGTTCTGAACTGGACACTTTTCGGATTGGGCATCCTGCTGGCTGGCCGCGAGGCCGTCGGCTACTTCAACAGGCGCGTTCGCGCGTGGCTAAAGCACCATGGGGAAACCGCGCCCGACGAGACCAGCCCGCATCACAACGGACGAGTCCGCTGAAAAACTCATAGCGGACGGCAACATCACACCATGTCGGTATGACGTGGTGCCGTCCCTCCGATCACAAAACACGGCTGTTTTCAAGGTTTTCGGGAGGGGGGACATTTGTTCATCTGTGGCAGATTCTGCCGACCGTTCTGCAAACGACTTTTTCAGCAGAATTAATATTTCACTTGCGCTGATTCACTGATTCGTGGATAGTGTCTCGCATTTCCGTTTCAGAAATGAGGGCCGGTAACCGGCCAGCGATACAACAGGAGACAGGATGAGCGAACCGATACAGCCAAGCCGAATAAGAAATATCGGCATAATGGCGCATATTGACGCCGGCAAGACAACAGTCAGCGAGAGGATTCTTTTTTACGCGGGCAAGATCCATCGAATGGGCGAGACCCATGACGGCGAGGCCGTGATGGACTGGATGGACCAGGAACAGGAACGCGGGATAACGATCACTTCCGCCGCGACCACAGCCCAGTGGAAAGGCCACCAGATCACGTTGATAGACACACCCGGCCACGTGGATTTCACCGTGGAAGTCGAAAGGAGCCTGAGGGTGCTCGACGGGGCGGTCGCACTGTTCTGCGCAGTGGCCGGCGTTCAGCCTCAATCGGAACAGGTCTGGCGACAGAGCGAGAAATACAACGTCCCAAAGATCGCGTTCATCAACAAGATGGACAGGATCGGAGCCGACTTCTTCGGGGCGCTCGAAGATATCCGGACAATACTCCATGCAAACGCCGTCCCCATGGTCGTGCCGATCGGCAAGGAGGCAAAGTTCGAGGGCATTATTGACCTCATTGAGATGAAGGCAATTTACTTTGACGAGAACGACACCGGCGTAACGTTTCGGGAGGTGCCGATTCCTGAAGACAAGGCCGAGAAGGCGCGCAGGTGGCGGGCAAATCTCGTGGAGAAAAGCGCGGAGCAGGATGACACGCTGCTTCAGAAGTTCGTGGATGAAGGCGACCTGTCGAAAGACGAAATATTAAAGATCGTCAGAAGCGCCACCATCGCCCACAGGATCGTGCCCGTATATTGCGGATCGGCATTCAAGAACAAGGGCATTCAACGACTGCTCGACGGCATTGTTTATTTCCTTCCCTCTCCGTGTGACCTGCCACCGATCATACACGCGCGGGACGAAAATATCAGTCGGATACATTCTATTGACGAGCCCTTTTCAGCGCTCGCTTTCAAGGTGGTCGCCGACCGGCACATGGGCAAACTGACGCTGATTCGCGTCTACTCCGGCTCCGCCAAGCTCGGGGATGTTGTTTACAATAGTTCGAAAGGAATAGAGCAACGGCTGGGCCGGATCATACGGATGCACGCCAACCGGCAGGAGCCGCTCGACGAGATCAGTTGCGGGGACATTGTCGGGGTTGTAGGGCTCGCCAAGACAACAACCGGGGATACACTCTGCAGCAGGGAATATCCGATTGAGCTCGAGACGATCGAGTTTCCCACGCCGGTCATGTCCATCAGCGTAAAGCCGAAGAGCCGCGCGGACACTGAGAAGATGGGCGCGGCGCTCAGGAACCTGGCCGACGAGGACCCCACGTTTCTCGTGTCGTTCAATAACGAGAC
Organism: uncultured Verrucomicrobiota bacterium; assembly: GCA_964458525.1. Classification (GTDB taxonomy): domain Bacteria; phylum Verrucomicrobiota; class Kiritimatiellia; order JAAZAB01; family JAAZAB01; genus CAYWJE01. The sequence continues at coordinate 1,089 of CAYWJE010000163.1, read as the reverse complement.
CGGAGAGACGATCATATCGGGCATGGGCGAACTGCATCTCGAAGTGCTCATGGAGCGCATGAAGCGGGAATTCTTCGTATCCGCAGAGGCGGGCCGCCCCGAGGTGGCATACCGTGAGACCAGCACTCTGGCTGCCGAGGGCGAATACAAGCACGTAAAACAGACCGGCGGCAGGGGGCAGTATGCCCATGTGTGCATGACGGTAGAGCCTATGGAAGCAGGACATGGCTTCGAATTTGTGAATGCAGTCAGGGGCGGAAGGATTCCGACGGAGTACATACCTTCTGTGGAAAAAGGCGTGGTAAAAGCCATGGTCTCCGGACCATTTGCCGGTTACCCGGTGGTTGACATGAGGGTGACCGTCGTTGACGGCTCAGCACACGAGGTTGACTCCAGCGAATTTGCTTTCGTGGAAGCCGGCAGGATGTGTTTCCGGGAGCTGTTCCAAAAGGGAAAGCCTCAACTGCTCGAACCCGTGATGTCCATAGAAGTCATTGGTCCCGAAGAATACATGGGCGCAATGTCCGGCTCGATCTGCCAAAGGCGTGGAAGAATTATATCAATGGACGAACTGGCGGGATCGAAAATAGTGCGGGGCATGGCGCCGCTAAGCGAGATGTTCGGGTACTCGAACACTATACGCACGATCACGCAGGGCCGCGGCAGTTTCACGATGCATTTCGAGCATTACGAGGCCGTGCCTTTTGCAATAACCGAGGAGATCATCAAGAAGCGGCGCGAGCAGAACAAAATCAGGTGAGCGGACCTGCAGAGAACGGGAGAACCATTGATGCTTTGCGCATCAATGTTCGAAATATCTTCCCGCATCATGTTAATCCCGCTTTCAGAAGAAGACGCCGGGATGCAATCCCGGCCTACAGATATATGCATGCCTGCGGATTCGGTGCTGGAGGGATCAGTCATTCTGTGCCCGCAGACCGCGCGCCCGACTCCCGACCTCCCGGAGAGTCGGGACTTTGAGGTCGGGAGCTAACGATTGGGACTAGCCTCATCCACCGTTATCGTCGCCGTTCTCGCGTGCCTCGCCATAGCCTTTGGCGCAGGTGGGTCAACCGATTCGTGACCACG
>CAYWJE010000162.1:0-8490 GCA_964458525.1 uncultured Verrucomicrobiota bacterium | reverse complement strand
GAGCAGGAATACCTTTCTCAGGTTCTTACCCATGCCCAGGGCGATAAACAGAAGGCGGCAAAAGCTCTTAAAATTTCACTGGCCACGCTTTACAGAAAGCTGCCGACTTCCGAGGATTCGTGATCCAGCAGTTTTCGCTTTAGTTGTCGTTCGTGAGAAAGTTCTTTGTTGATTTCTAGAAAGTGATAACCAGTCTCTCGCTTTTCAATAAAATCAGCTTAATCAATGGTTTGCTTGATTGAGAACGGAAGTGCGAGTTTTCATGCCTGATATGGGCATCTATCGTACGATTATCCATGATTTATTTTGGTTTCCAGGGTGGGGGTGGTGATTTGGCATGACTAATGCTCATATAAAAGACGCTCTGGATGGGTTTGGTCAAGGGATGGTGTTCTATAGTGGAGGTCTATAAGGAAGGAGGTGGCTGACTGTACTAATGTTGATTGCGCCTTTAATGTATAGGCGCATTTGGAATTGAAAAAAATAAGTTGTGTTGTTTCTTAGGAGTGAGATGTTATGAAAAAAGGTTTTACATTGGTAGAGATCATGATCGTTGTGGCGATCATAGGTCTGTTGGCTGCCATCGCGATCCCCTCGTTCATGAGGGCGCGTACGCGTTCCCAGCAGAATGCCTGCATAAATAACCTTCGCCAGATTGATGGCGCGAAGGAGCAGTATGGAATGGAGTGGGGCTTGACGAACTTGTCCGTTATTACATGGACGCAGATCGTTGGCGCCGAAAACTACGTGAAGGCTTTCCCCCTGTGCCCGGCCTCCACTACGGTGGAAGGGAACGCCGGCAATTCAGGCAACGATTACGACATTGGACCGTTGGGGTCCAATGCCCTTTGCGCTATTCAGCCGTCAGGCACCTACGCTCACGCGTTGCCTGCGCAATAGCAATTGTTGATTGTTTGGTTTAAGGACCCCGGCGCTTTGGCGTCGGGGTCCTTTTTTGTTCCGTCGGCATGGATTCAGGGCTTTTTTATGCTTTGTCGCCGGGGCCGTGCCACACGCGAATCGTCTCGTCGTAGGTCCAGTCCTGCCCGGGCTGTTCGCGGCGTTTTTGCCAGCCGGGAATCATGGCCATGGTTTCATCCCATGAATGAATCCCGCTTATCGCGTCCATAACGCGCACGTTCTGTGCTCCTGTACAGGCGGCGGCCGCCAGCGAGTCCTCGGGCCCGCAGCCCTTCAGCAGGCCGGCGAGAAACCCGGCTATGGCGCTGTCTCCCGCCCCAGTGGTGGAAACCACCTTGGCAACCTCAAAAGACTCTTCCCAGAGCTCCCTGTTCGACCATAACTCAAGATTCCGCGGGGCGGCCGGCCCCATGCCGGCTAGACGGTCCCTTTTCGCTGTGCAGAGAAGCATGCCGCGCGATCCGCATTTGACCAGCGCAATTCTTGCGCCGCGGCTGAGCAATTCGCGTCCAGCCCATAGAAAATCGTCTGGCGTGAATGCCTCCATAGGGTCGCAACAATCCTGTTTTTGCTTGATTTCGTCGAAGCGCGACCTGTTAAGCATGAACAGAACCTCCTCGGCGCTGAAAGGCGCGATGTCAATCATCGGCAGCGCCTTGTCGAGAATAGTGGCCCAGTTCACGCGCCCGGAGTCCGACTGCGGATCGGGCAGGGACATGTCCAGGCTGGTTGTGATTCCGAGCCGTTTGACGCGCGAAAGCATCTTGATCAGTTCCGAGCCGTCATTGATGTAGAACTGCTTCATAAGCGGGGGATACCCGAAGTGGAACAGGCGGGCTTTTGCCGCTAGTTCGTAATTGACGTCGTCGGAGCTGAAGGTGTCGTTGGCCCCGGGGTGGTGCAAAAAAATTCTGTCAATTCCCGGCGGCGCTATAACCACGGAATAGGAGGTCTCTTCGTCGTCTGCGATGTTGAGTGCCTCCGCTGCGCCCCACGCCTTGAAGACGGCCTGGATGCCCGTGCCAAACAAATCATTGCCGATCTTTCCCATTAGTGCGACCCGCGCCCCGAGCCTGGCCATGCCCAGACCGGTGTTGGACACGGTGCCGCCCGTGGAGAGCGCAGCGTTCCCCACATTGATCAGCTTGCCGGGCACCAGCAGTTTCGCGATCTCCCGCGCCTTGGCGTCATGAAACCGCGGCGTTATGTCAAGACACACGTGTCCTGCGACCACCGCGTCATATTCATAATTAGCGCTCATTGATTTTCCAATTTCCGGCAGATTATCTCGGAGTCCTGTATGCAGGTGGGTTTTATGGATTGAATTATCTACCATAAAGAGGCACCGAAAGCTATAAAAAAACACGATTTTATATTGCCATGCGCCCCATGCTTTGATATATGAATCAATCACTGAATTCAGAATTTAACAGATCGGGGGTATTTCAATGTATTCTGCGTCTGACTTGAGAAAAGGTCTCAGGGTTGAGATCAATGGCGCTCCTTATCTCATCACGGAGTTCAATTTCGTCAAGCCCGGAAAGGGGCAGGCGATATACAGCTGCAAGCTGAAGAACATGATCAACGGTAGCACCCTTAACAAGAACTACCGCTCCACAGAGAAAATCGAGGAGCCGAAAATCGAGGAGCGGACGATGCACTACTCCTACCAGGAGGGGGATAAGTTCGTGTTCATGGATAAGAACTACGAACAGCTTGAAGTCTCCACGGATGTGCTGGGCGAGTCTCGCTTTTTTCTCGTCGAGGAGATCGAGGTGCAGATCGTGATTTTCAACGGCCGGCCCGTGGGTGTCGAATTGCCGACCTTTGTTCAGAAGGAAATCGTCCACACGGAGCCGGGTGTGCGCGGCAACACTGCGACGAACGTCCTGAAAGCCGCAACCATAGAGGGCGGCTACGAAATCAAGGTCCCCCTGTTCATTAACCAGGGGGATGTTGTCAAGATTGACACCAGGATCGGCGAGTACTGCGACCGCGTGAGCGTAGGAAAGGGTTGATGGATTCATCCGTTTCCCATGAGCGTGAGAGATTGGCGGCGCTCAAGCCCGCTCTCGCGATCCGCGCCCGAACCATCGGCGCGGCGCGCCGGTTCTTCGAAGCTCGCGGTTACCTGGAGCTTGAAACCCCGCTTAGGATTCCAGCGCCCGCCCTTGAATTGCATATTGACGCTGAGCCTTCTGGCGAGGCGTTTCTGAGAACCTCGCCCGAGCTGCACATGAAGAGGCTGCTCGCCGCAGGCTTCGATCGCATCTTCCAGGTCGGGCCGTGCTTTCGCCGGGGTGAAAGGGGCGCTCTGCACCAGCCGGAATTCACCATGCTGGAATGGTATTGTGCCAATTCTGACTACATGGATATTCTCCGGGAAACAAAGGCGCTCATCAACTTCGTCGCGCTTGAAACTCTGGGCAGCAGCCGGATCACCTTCCGGGATGAAGGAATTGCTCTCGATTGCGAATGGAATATCATGTCCGTGTTCGAAGCCTTCCGCTCTCTCGCGGGCTGGGACCCTGTGACCGGCTACGATGCGGACAGGTTTGATCTGGATCTGGTGGGGAAGGTTGAGCCAAGCCTGCCCATGGATCGTCCATCGGTGTTGAAAGACTACCCGGCGGAGGCGGCCGCGCTCTCTCGCCTCAAGCAGGACGATCCGCGCGTTGCCGAGCGGTGGGAGCTGTACATTGGACGTGTCGAAATAGCAAACGCATTCAGCGAACTGGTTGATCCAGTTGACCAGAGGCGCAGGTTCGAGGAGTGCGCGGAGGCGCGCCGCGCGCTGGGCAAACCGGTCTATCCTCTTGACGAACCGTTCCTCGCTGCGCTGGAGCAAGGGATGCCGCCTTCCGCGGGCGCCGCGCTCGGCATTGACAGGCTTGTCATGATCTTGTGCGGCGCGGCTTCTCTTGACGGTGTCCTCCCGTTCAGGTAGGCATTGTACAGGAAAAACCGCCCTCGCTGTTCCCACGGAAGGCTCACTTCACCCCCGTCCAATGTCTGCCGTGATGGCAAATGGAATGCAACATGAATGCCAAGCCGCTTGATAGTCGGAAATCCATACTGCAAAGTCACGCCGCCAGCTTAGAGCCTTCGTGTACTTGACCTAGAGTTTTTTCAACGCCCTGCTGCGCAGGGCGCAATAACGCGCAGCGCGTTTTCGCGGAGCACATTCCGCTTTGCCTCGGGCGACAGGCGGGAGTACACCACCCATCCGAGCTGCTGGCGCGGGTCGCGCATCGGCAGGTCGCTTCCGTAGAGTATCCTGTCATCCCCGGCATGTGCGGTGAGGTATTCTATTATCCCGAGCGTTACGGGCGTAAGAGTTATTTCCGCGTAGACGTTGGGATGGGCAGACATACAGGCAATGGCCTGGTCGGCGGTGAAGTAGTCGCTGCCGCAGTGCGCAACGACCCAGCGGACCCCGGGATACTTTGACGCCAGCGTGTCAATTTCGCTGAAGTCTCCACGCGTGCGGTGCATAAGCGCGTAGTATTGACGCTCGTTGGCCAGTTCCCACCACGGCGCCCACACCTTGTCGTCATAGGCATAGCCGAACCGGGTGTAGGGCTTCAAGCCTATAAAGCGCGGGTCGGAGTGAACAAGGGGGACGAGACGCTCGAACTCCCGGCCTGGATAATGCGACGGATCAATGCTAGCAAGGCCCCAGTAGCCGGGCGGCGCGGCATCCAGCGCCCTTCGGACGCATTCATTTCCGGCGATGGTGTCCATGCTCACGCTCCCGAGCCAGCTCATGAAACCGCCGCCCGCGATGCCCAGCCGCTTGAGCAGGGCAAACACGCCTTCCGGTCCGCCGCGCTCCATGCGGTATGATCCGCCGGCTCCGTTTTCCCCTTCGTGAAGGATGTGCATATGCATGTCAATGACAGGCACGGGGAGCGGTCGGCCAATCCGCGCGGCGGCCATCAGGTCGTCCTCTTCGCGGTTCTCAATCTCGCGCGGCGGACACTGTCCCTTGAGCAGCCGCGTCAGGTTGCCTCCGGCCATCTTGGCCTTTGCCGGCTCAGGGATGTCGGCATAATCAAAATACGTGCGATGCGCGCCCATGGACATGAGCGGGGCATTGCTTCCGAAAAGGACCTGGTCTTCGCAGCCCACGGCGAACAGGTGTTCCGGACCGTAGTGGAGCTGAAAGCTGTCACATGTGATGTGAAGGTTCTTATGCTTGAGTAGTAGCGGAAGCAGAAAGCGTTGCTCCATCCAGCCTGCATGGAGCAGGAGCACCGGCAGGCGCGAGTAGCGCTCAAGAAAACGATCGGTGGCGCGCCAGTCGCCGAGCTGACCCTTCTTTACCACGCACAGCAGTGATTGCGCTTCGATCCATGAAAGCAAATCTCCGGCGTGGTCGGCATCCCAGTCCCATGCATTCGTCGCAGGGTTGATGGAAACCGCGCGCACGTTGTTGTCCGTGAGCATTCGGCCCAGTTCAGCGGGGGCAGGGATTTCGCCGGTGTGGTGGGGCATCAGGTTCCAGATTGGAAAGAGAAAATTGTGCCGGCTGAGCTTTTCGCTCAGCTCCCTGTTGCCGAACATGGGATCATAGTTGATCGAGTTGTTGGACTGCACTAGTGCACCGGAGATCGAGCAATGCTCCATTTCCCTCAGCACATCTTCTAGCCGCCAGCCATGCGCCGGGTGCTTGCGCTCTCTGGGTCCGATTTGCGTGTATGCGTCGAAGAAGATCATAGACCTCCCTGGATTACTCGAATCATCAGCACCGTGCATGGCGCCGGGTACCGACACGAGTGATAGCCGCGTCAGCTACAGGTTGAAATCGCCCGCAGCCTCGGGCTGATAGATCACTTCCTCGATCTTGATGTGACGCATGCCTTCTGGGACGGGCCATTCTATCACCGATTCCTTCGAGTAACCCAGGATAGCAGTGCCGATGGGCGCAAGAACCGATATCGCGCCGGCAGAGAAGTCGGCATCTTTGGGGAAAACTAGGGAATAGGTCATCTCTTCGGATGATTTCATGTCCCTGAGCCTGACCTTGGAATTCATCGTCACAACGTTTGGTGGAATCTCTTTTGATGCAACAACTGTCGCACGCGCGAGTTCGCTGGACAGCAACGACAGGTCTTTCCGTCCATTGTTGTCAAAATCGTCTGTTACCGCTAGAAGTTCATCGAGCCTTTTCTTGTCCTGCTCCGTAATAAATATTTTTCGCTGTTTCATCGTGTCTCCTTGTTTTGACGAGCTCGATCTTTCTGAGCGTGGAGTCATGCGCGACTCAGTAACAAAAATATCAGCTATTTATCGGAAAATGTCAAGGATAAAATCGGAGCGTGGAGTGATGTGGACAGCGCAGAATATAGATAGCAAATCTTGTTCCAGTTCAAATATCGCTGGTGGCTAAGATGTAACCTTGTGGTCCTGTCGGTACTATTCTCAGGCGATATCAATAACCTTGTCCATTCCGGCTATCGAGAAAATCCTTTTTATCTCAGGCTTGCAGCTGGCGATGCGAAACGAACCGTTCGGAAGCTGCCTGGCCGTTGCGAGACAGATTCGGAGGAATGCCGAGGCCACGAAATGAACTTTGCTGAGATCGAAGGCGAATTTTGCACCTGGGTTCTCCGCAAGCTCTTTCTTGACTGCGGCATCAACTTCTCCGGCGAGTTGCTGGCAAAGCGGGCCCATGAGCTTGCCCTCGAACCGCATGAAATGAGTTTGCGTTGCGGAATCATAATCCATCTTCTGCATAGCGTCTCCTTGGTTGTTCGGTGTCAAAAATCCTTTCCGTACTCGCACTGCAGTGCATCGGCATCGAGCGTTTCGTCGAAGAACCTGGCGGTGTTAAATGCGTTCCACTTGGCATTGGGCCTGCGCCTGCACACCCTCTTCACATTGATGAGATGGCGGGCCGATATGTTCTCCGTGGTGATGTTCTTTCCGCCGCTGCCGCAACCGAGCGTGAAACTCGTGAGAAGCGTGTTGAACAGGCCGCCCACGCCGCCCTGGGAGGACGGCGTGTTGACCACCACGCGTCCGGCGTTCATCAGCTCGCCGAACTCGAGGATCCGCGATTCATCGTTCGAGTAGATGGCGGCGGTGTGGCCCACGCCCCCGCGGTAATTCAGGCTGATGCAGCGGTTGCAGGCGGCCTCGTAGCTGTCCTCCGCGTAGAACGCGAGTACGGGAGCAAGCACCTCGCCGGAAAGCGGCTCATCCTGCGAAACAACTGCAAGCGGCGTGAGGATTATCGCCGTGCCAGGCGGCAGATTCAATCCGGCCCGCTTCCCTATCTCCATGGCTGACTGGCCCACTATGTCCGCGTTCATCCCCTTCGTCTTGGGATCAATGACGACTTCCTCTATCTTCCTGATCTCGGCGTCGGAGGCGAAATAGCATTTCTGGCGCTCGAACTCGGCCCTGACCTCCGCAGCGATCGCCTTCTCGACGACCACGGCCTGCTCGCTTGCGCACACTGTGCCGTTGTCGAATGTCTTTGATGAGATGATGCTCGATACCGCGAATGGGATCGAGGCGGATCGGTCTATGAAGACCGGCACGTTGCCAGGTCCAACGCCTATGGCCGGGTTGCCGGAGCTGTAGGCCGCCGACACCAGGCCGGTTCCGCCCGTTGCAAGGATCAGTGCCAGACTTCTATGAGTGATAAACGCGTGCGTCAGCTCGCGGGAGCCGCCGGATAGCCACTGCACGCAATCCTCGGGGGCGCCAGCCGCCAGTGCCGCCTCATAGCATATCCTGGCCGTCTCCACGGAACAGCCCGCAGCCCGGCGGTGCGGGCTGATGATGATCGGATTCCTGGTCTTGAGGCAGATGAGAATCTTGAAAATCACCGTTGAGGTGGGGTTCGTGACCGGCGTGATCGAGAAAATCGGACCGAGGGGCTGCGCTATCTCAGTCACCCCGAGCCTCTCGTCGCAGGATATCACCCCGGCGGTCTTCTCATGCCTGATGTCGTCATAGATGAGCTTTGAGGCCACTACGTTCTTCAGCACCTTGTGCTGCCATACGCCGAGACCTGTCTCCTCGACGGCCATCTTCGCGAGGGGTACCCTGGCATTGAAGGCCGCCCGGAAGACGGCCTCCACCACCCGGTCGGTCGCCTCTTGGTCGAACTGGTTGAACTCCGCAGCCGCAAGCAGGGCCTTCTCAATCATCTCATTTGCCTGTTCCTCTGGATTGCTCATATGTTCCTTTCCGGCTGTCGTTTTTATGAAGACAGGCAGGTCGCTTCTCCTGCCGCTTGTTCCCGAGTTGTTTTTTCTCAGCGTTGCGCCAAGTAGTGATTATCCCGTCAAAAAAGATTCAACTGCCGGAGTAAAGTTAATTCTGACTACCGGCTCCCGCCACCGAATATCCAAACACTCACGCTTGCGAAGTAACATGCGGCATTCTTGCCGTTTTGTCAATGATAAGAAGGCGAACAAGCATCATTACGATCGGTTTCCGGGCAAAGGGCTGATCAGGCGCGGTCAAAATGCGCACTGATGGACGAAAAAGTTTCAGGCTTGAGTCCGGCCTCCCGGCGCGATGCCCCGATTTGTGGAGCCGGCGGTCCCCGCC
>CAYWJE010000161.1:0-8581 GCA_964458525.1 uncultured Verrucomicrobiota bacterium | reverse complement strand
CCCCTCGTGGCGACCGCTTCAAGCGGGCGGCGCGAGGGGTTTTGCAAGAGGCTCATAATGCTATCCTGCCCGGCGCCTTGTTGCAAGCTCGATTTCAGCAGGGCGATTGTAACTCGGGCGCATCAGGGATTCTTCGCGTGCTGTGGCGCGGGTCGTTGTCCAGTCTGCGCAAAGCGTCAGGCTCACCGATGCCGGCTATGGGGGAGCAATGTACACGTCCGGATTCGATCTGATTTGTCTCTTCTGCAGCCGCAGACGATGGCTGCGGATTCTGACGGCCTCACCCGACACTCCACACCCGATATCCCTTCATCTCAAATTTCTCATCTCCGAAACATTCTCCTTTATCCGGGAGATAGCTTGCCCTATTATTCAGTTCCAACAGGAGGATAATCATGAAATCGTATCGAAAAGAACTGTGGCTTAACGCCAGACAAAGGCGGGTATTTATCAATATCACGTCCGAGGTCTCAAAATGCCTTGCAGAGAGCGGCATTCAGGAGGGGCTGGCCCTGGTCAACGCCATGCATATAACCGCCAGTGTGTTTATAAACGACAACGAAGGGGGGCTCCACGCCGATTTTGAGAAGTGGCTCGAAAAGCTGGCGCCGGAAAAGCCCTATTCCCAGTATGCCCATAACGGGTTCGAGGATAATGCCGACGCGCACCTCAAACGTACAATCATGGGAAGGGAAGTCGTCGTGGCCGTCACGGATGGCAAACTGGATTTCGGGCCATGGGAACAGATATTCTACGGCGAGTTCGACGGGAAGCGCCGCAAGCGCGTGCTTGTGAAGATCATCGGGGAGTAGATGGCACGCGTCGCAAAAATCGTTGTCGAACTCGCGCTCGACCGCGAGTTTGACTACATCATCCCCGATGCAATGAGTTCGCTCATCAGGCTCGGGTCGCGTGTGCAGGTTCCGTTCGGGCGCTCCGTGTCCGGCGGCTATGTCGTTGGTTTCGCCGATAATTCCCAGAGGAACGATCTGAAGGCCATTGAGGCGATCGTGGGCCATCGCCCGCTTCTCGATGAATCAATGCTCATGCTTGCGCGCTGGATGGCCGAGTACTATGCCGCCACCATTGAGCAGTGCATCAGGACGGCGCTGCCATGCGCCGTCAGGAGACACAAGGCGGGTTTCAAGGAGCAGAGCCTGCTCTCTCCCGCCGGCCCGGCCGGGGATGCGGCGGCTGTCGAGGCGCTCCGCTTGAAATCGCCCAAGCAGGCGGCAGTCCTGGAACTGGCGTCGAACCGCGATCCTATGACCGTCTCCGCGCTCGCCGATGCCGCGGGCGTGAGCGCCTCCGTGGTAAACGGACTGCTGAAGAAGGGATTTCTGGCGTCAACCCGCTCAAATCTCCAGCGCGATCCTTTTGCCGGCCGCGTGATTCTTCCGACCCAACCGCTCAAACTGTTTCCCGAACAGGCTGAGGCCCTGGCTCTCGTCAAGCAGTCTGTGGACACGCTCAAGCCGCCGGTCATCCTCCTGCACGGGGTTACGGGCAGCGGCAAGACCGAGATCTACATGCAGGCCATGGATTACGTGACGAACCGCGGAATGGGCGCGATAATTCTTGTGCCGGAAATCTCGCTCACGCCGCAGACGGTTGACCTGTTCAGAGGGCGGTTCGGCAACTCCATCGCAGTGCTCCACAGTCATCTCTCAGAGGGGGAGCGCCATGATGAATGGCATCGCATTCACGAGGGCGAGGCGCAAATCGTTATCGGCGCCCGTTCCGCGCTCTTCGCCCCTGTCGTCAAGCTGGGACTGATCGTGGTGGACGAGGAGCACGAGCCGAGCTACAAGCAGTCGGAGGTGCCCCGCTACAATGCACGGGACGTTGCCGTCATGCGCGGGCACCTGTCGCACTGCGCGGTGCTCCTCGGGTCCGCCTCGCCCGCCCTGGAGTCGTTCAGGAACACCATGCTCGGCAAGTACGCGATCGCCAATCTCACCCACAGAGTTGATCACCGGAAGATGCCGACCATGCGCATCGTGGACATGCGTGTGGAGGCTGAGCGCGAGGGGCGCGTCAATGTCTTTTCCCGCGACCTGCTCGAAGCGATCCGCTCAAGGCTCGATCAGGCCGAACAGACAATTCTCTTCCTCAACAGGCGCGGCTTTGCGACCTCGATGATATGCCCGCTTTGCGGACACGTAGCAGTTTGCGAGGATTGCAGCATATCCATGACCTACCACAAGGGCTGCGAGGAACTCCGTTGTCACGTCTGCGGACGCGTTAAACCGGTCCCGCCCCGCTGCCCCGGTTGTGGACAGCCGGCCCTCAAGTTCACCGGCATAGGCACGCAGCGTATAGAAGCCGTGCTGCACACCATCTTTCCGAAGGCAAGGGTCCAGCGCATGGATTCCGACACGACCCGCGGCAAGGATTCGCACCAGCGCTTCCTCGACGATTTCAGGGCGGGCAGGACCGATATCCTCGTGGGAACGCAGATGATAGCCAAGGGCCTTCATTTTCCAGGCGTGACACTCGTGGGCGTAATCAACGCCGACCTCAGCCTGCATGTGCCGGATTTCCGCGCCGCAGAGCGCACCTTCCAGCTCCTTCTGCAGGTGGCCGGGCGCGCCGGACGCGGCGACGTGGAGGGAGAAGTGATCGTCCAGACCTTCACGCCATTCAATACGGCCATTCAATGCGCGCGCCGGCTTGACTACCGCGGGTTTGCCGACCAGGAAATGGAGTCGCGCCGCGAACTCGTCTACCCGCCGTTCTCGCACCTCGTGTGCGTTACGCTGGATGGAACCGACAACAAGGCTGTGGCTGACACTGGTGCAAGTCTGGCGGAGCAGCTCAAAATCAGGCTGAAGCCGAACGTCACTCTGTCGGGCCCGATCCCCGCCCCCCTGGAGAGGGCGAAGCGCAGGTACAGGCATCAGTTGATCATGCGGGCGCCGGCAACAACCGCCATGACACGCCCCCTCAAGGACGCGATCCGCGAGTGCCGCCGGCGCGCCGGTGTGCGTATCGCGGTGGACGTGGACGCCATCTCGATGATGTGAGTGCTACTTGACGAACGGTGATATGGCGCGCAATTTCGCGATTATGCCGGGCAGGTGTTCGAGCACGTAGTCCACCTCCGTCTCCGTGTTGTATCGGCCCAGGCTGAACCGGATAGATCCATGCGCGGCCATGAAGGAAACGCCCATTGCCCTTATCACGTGCGAGGGCTCAAGCGAGCCGGATGCGCAGGCCGAGCCCGATGACGCCGCTATCCCCAGGTCGCTTAAATGGTACAGCACCGACTCGCCCTCGATGTACTTGAAGCTCACATTCAAGGTGTTGGGCAACCTGTTTTCCCTGTCCCCGTTCACCTGCGTGTCCGGGCACGACGCCAGTATGCCATTCTCCAGCTTGTCGCGAAGAGCCCTCACCCGCGTCATCTCCTCAGCGATATGCTCCGCGGCCAGTTCACAGGCGCGGCCGAGGCCGACGATGTAGGGCACATTCTGCGTCCCTCCGCGCCGCCCCGATTCCTGGTGCCCGCCGAACAGAAGCGGACGCACCCTCGTTCCTTTGCGTATGAAGAGCACCCCCACTCCCTTAGGCGCGTGCAGTTTGTGGCCGGAGAGCGAAAGCATGTCCACGGGGATTTTACTGACATCAACGGACAATTTGCCCACGACCTGAACAGCATCGGTATGCAGCAGGCCGCCGGCCGCCTTGACCATCCCGGCAATCTCCTGCATGGGAAAGACAACGCCCGTCTCGTTGTTCGCCCACATTATACTGACCAGCGCCCGCCCCTTCTCGAGAGCCTTTTGCAAGGCGGAGAGGTTGAGGCGGCCGGCAGAGTCAACATCCAGCTCCGTGACTTTGCGCCCACGTTCCTTGAGAATCCGGCAGGTTTCCAACACGGCAGGATGTTCAACGCGGGTGGTGATAACGCTCAGCGGCTCGGACGATGCCGCCAGAGCCCCCCTTATGGCCATGTTGTCGCTCTCGGTTCCGCAGCTGGTGAAGACAATTTCGGACGGGTCCGCCCCCACAAGGGCCGCCACGCGACCGCGCGCCTCGTCAACATGCTTTAGCACCTGGCCTCCGAATGCGTGCATGCTTGACGGGTTCCCGTAGAGGTCCGTGAGAAAAGGCATCATCGCATCGAGCACCTCGGGTGCGACGTTGGTCGTGGCGTTGTTGTCGAAATATATGTTTTTCATCACTCAGTCTCCTCCACGACGAGATCAGGAAGAACGAACTCCCTCAACTTGGCCTGCACGACGTCCCTGAGCGTGAACCGGGCCACCTGGCAGTTCGCGCACATCCCGCGAAGCGTGACGAGGACCCTGTTGTCCACCACATCGACAAGCTCAATGTCGCCGCCGTCCTTCTTGAGTATCGGCCGGATTTCCCTGTTCATTATCTCCTCTATAAGCTTTATCTTCTGTACGGTTGTCAGCTTTGCCGGCTGCTGAACCGGGGCCGGCATCTCGGCCTTCTGCCCGTTTATCCTGGCTATAATAGCAGCTATATCATCATGGCAATTGCCGCACGCTCCACCCGCCTTGCAGTAGTTCGTCACTTCAGCGATCGTGGTCAGGTTGTTATCACGCACCACGCGCTCGATCTCCTCCTCGGTGACGCCGAAACACTTGCAGACGACTTTACCTTCCAGCATTTTTTTACCCGTCTTGCCAGTGCGGTAGTTCTCGATTGCCAGATCGAGCGCCTCCCTTGCGAGCACGGAGCAGTGCATCTTCTGCTCCGGCAGACCGCCGAGGTAATCAGCCACGTCCTGGTTTGTCACCTTTGCCGCATCTTCGAGGGTCATCCCCGTGATGATCTCCGTGAGGGCCGAGGACGAGGCGATTGCGCTCGCGCAGCCGAAGGTCTGAAATTTCGCCTCCTCGATCCGGCCCTCCGCGTTCAGCTTGAATGTCAGCTTCAGGGCGTCGCCGCAAGCCATGGAGCCCGCCTCGCCAATCCCGTCGGGCGATTCAATCGCGCCCACGTTGCGCGGATTCCTGAAATGATCCAGCACTTTCCCCGTATATTCCCACATGATCTATCCTCCATTTTCTGCAAGTCCGAACTCGTGTAATTTCCTGTGCAGCGTTCTGCGGCTGATTCCAAGCTGTTTTGCCGCACGTGTCCGATTGCCGTTCGCAGCCTTTAATGCAGCCGCTATCATCTGTCTGTTCGACTCTCTGATCGTTGCGTTCATCCTGATTCCAGCGACCTGTTGTCTTGCGCCTGTATCCGGGCTGATGGCAGGCGGCAGGTCGCGCGCCGTAAGCTTTCCGGTCCTGGAGAGGACAATCATTCGCTCGACCACGTTTTTCAACTCGCGCACGTTGCCCGGCCAGCTGTAGGCCGTCAAGGCACTGAACACTTCGGGAGTGATGTCATCAATGGTCTTGTTATTCTCCGCCGAAAACTCCTTAACGAAATGCGTGATAAGCAGGGGAATATCGTCGGGCCGTGTGCGCAGCGGCGGCAGGATGATGTGAACCACGTTCAGCCGGTAGAAGAGGTCCTGCCTGAACCTCCCCTCGTTTACCATTGCGTCCAGGTCGCGATTGGTGGCTGCAATCAGCCGGATATCAGCGTCCAGGGTCAGCTGGCCGCCGATTCGCTCGAACCTGCGCTCTTCGAGCACGCGAAGGAGCTTGACCTGGATTGCCGGATCCACGTCCGATATTTCATCAAGGAACAGCGTGCCGCCCTCGGCGAGCTCGAAGCGTCCCAGCCTGCGCTCGGCAGCGCCGGTGAAAGCGCCCTTTTCATGGCCGAACAACTCGCTCTCAAGAAGATCGCGCGGAAGGGCCGCGCAATGAACAGGGATGAACGGGCCGCGAGCACGCGGGCTTAGATTGTGTACGGCATGGGCCACGAGCTCCTTGCCCGTTCCGCTCTCGCCCTGCACCAGTACGGTAGCGCGGGTCGGTGCGACCTGGCGGATCATCTCGTACACAGACTCCATCACCTGCGACGCGCCGACGAGGTTTTCAAGCCCGTATTTTCTGTCCAGTTGAAGCCGGAGGTTCTGGTTCTCCTGCTCGAGCCGGCGCGAGCTGATCGTCCTCTGGAGTACAATGTCAAGTTGATCGAGATTCACGGGCTTGGTGAGAAAATCGTCGGCACCGCTCTTTATGGCCTCGACCGCGGTCTCGATGCTGCCATAGGCAGTAAGCAGTACGCAGATCGGCTTGGGATCAAGCGCCCGGGCCTTGCGTATGAGTTCCATGCCATCCATTCCCGGCATGCGGAGATCGCTGAGCAGCACGTCCACCGTGTTCCCGCGCAGGATATCGAGCGCCTGCTTTCCGCTGTCGGCCATCAGTACGTCATAAGAACGCCTCAGCGCCCGCTCCAGCCCTTCTCGCGTGTTCTTTTCGTCCTCGACAATAAGTATAACCGGCTTCCTGGTCATTCTGCATTCCCCCGCGTTGCGTCCGCCTGATGCTCCCTGTCATGATCATGTTTGCGCGGAGCTTTGAGAAGGCGTATCCGGCGCTGATCGAGCGGCAGGAAGATGGTGAAAGTGGTTCCAGCTCCCGGCTGGCTTTTGACCTCTATCTCGCCGCCGTGGTCCTGGACAATGCGCTGGACTATCATCAGACCAAGTCCGGTTCCTGTCTCTTTCGTGGTCTGATACGGCTCAAAAAGCCTGCGCAGCCCCTCGGCGTCAATCCCTGATCCAGTATCCTTGAATGATATACCCACGGAGCGATCATCGCTGAAAAGCGAGATCGCCAGAAGGCCCCCCTTCGACATAGCTTGCAGGGCATTCTGTGTTAAGTTGAAGAATGCCTGCTTGATCTTGTTCCTATCCAGCGATATCCTCGGAAGCGGTTCCGGGCACTGGACCTCGACAAGGATATCGCGATTACGAATGTCGTGTTTCAGGAAACCGAGCGTCTCCCTGAGCAATTCCTCGATATTGGCGGGCTCGAGCTGGGGCGCCGACGGACGAATGGCGCGCAGGAACTGGGTGATGATGAGGTTGAGCCGCTCCACCTCATTGCTGGCAACCTTGACAAGCTCCTGGAAGCCGGCGCGATCCTTCTCGTCGAGGTTCCCGAGTTCGCGGTTCATCAACTGCAGATGGATGTGAAGGGAGTTCAGCGGATTGCCTATTTCATGCGCCACACCGGCGGCAAGGAGTGTCAGCGCGTTCATTCGCTCCGATTTGAGCACATTGAGTTCCTTCTCACGATCCCTCGTGATATCGCGCAGGATTAACACGGCGCCCTTCTCTCCGCTCTCTTTCATCGAGATCGGCATGACATAGAAGTTAAGAAATTTATGATCCGGATAGGTGATCTCGATTTCGCGGCTTATGAGCTTCGACCATTCCCCCTCATCGAGGTTAAGGATTTCATTCCACTTGATATCACGGAGAAACCGGCCTATCGGCTCCCCCGAAGCTGAATCGATTGCGAAGCCAAGGAGATTGCCTGCCGCGTTGTTCGAGTAACTGATCCTGCCCCGCTCATCCAGCAGAATAACCCCCTCCTGGAGAGCATTAAACACCGCTTCCAATAGTCCTTTCTCCCTCGTCAGCCGCAAAAACTGAGTCTGAAGACTCTTCGGATCGAGCTTGTCGAGCCTTTCAATAAGTTTGTCAAGAAACCCGCTTTTCATAAAACTCCATCACTACCATCCCCATAGAAATGAGGGAATAATCTCACGCTGAGGCGCTGAGGCGCCGCGTGGCAAGGAATGTATGGACAGTAATATCAAGACTGATTTATTCAGATCTCTGCGCCTCTCCTCCACAGGCGGACAAGTGCGCGAGACTGCATTTCGTCGGTTCATTCATCCCATAGGCTTCGCATTAGCCAAACTTTTCATCCATAAAGGTGCTTTCCTATGGGACGCCACAGAAACTCCGGCAAACAAAAGAGAGTAACTTTGTCGCACATCATACAATGTTCAGGTCTCTGGAGGCAAGGGCGAACTGTGACATTGTTGATCCGCGATCACGTGCAAGATGTCCGGACTCCCCGGTCTTGATCCTGAAGAAACATCGGTGTTTTTCGTGGCATGAGCCTCCGGCTCGTGTTCCTGCACTAAAAACAGAAAATAGAAGAGCAGGACCACGAGCGAGGACGCTCATGCCACCACAGAAGAATCAATGACGAAATCGGGTGCGTGTTTTCTGTCGCTCAGCGAGACCGGCTACAGGAAACAAACAGATACATGGATTCAATCTGCGTTTCTTTCTTCTGTAGCCGCCCCGACTCTCTTGAGGTCGGGGATGGCCGCGGTCTCTCATTTCTCATCGAGGCGCAGCTGCAGGCGATGGGCAACGAATTGCAGATGAGCAATTGATCCCCCGTTAATAAACGCGCTCGATCATAACTACCCGGCTGGTTGCATCAGAGATCGGCGGGACCCCGCTTCGAGCGGGCGCCCTGCCTTTTGGGCGCTTCCGGGTTTTCCGTGTGTTTTTTTTGTACCCGTTCACGGTTCATAGTTCACAGTTCACGGTTCACGGTTCATAGTTCACGGTTCATAGTTGCAGAGAAGAGGGATATTACAATTAAAATTGGTAACTACTCTGGAACACTGCGGAAAAGCAGAAAACGGTGGTCGAGAACGGGGATCCCGA
>CAYWJE010000160.1:0-8591 GCA_964458525.1 uncultured Verrucomicrobiota bacterium | reverse complement strand
AGATCAATGCAATCAACAAATACCTTTGGCGTGATCTCGGCCATCTTCGCAAGCGTGTCCGCCCTGCCAGTAACCTTGACATTCACTCGGCCCGGCGTGATCTCGGCCTTTAGCGATGAGCCGGGCCTCACAATGGCCAGCACGGGGACGTCCTTCCATTCAAGGCTTTCCGATTTCTCGGTTATTACAACGTGAACGAGAACGTCGGGCGGCTCGATGTGGTATGGCTGAAGAGCGCTGGGCGGCAGCACGTGGCTTCGCCTGGTGAATGACTGGACTCTGTTCTCAACGTCCACCGGCTCGGTCGAAATCCAGTCCGTTCTCGCAAGCTGCCTGGCCGGGCCGCGGATGAGAACGGCCGCCGGCTCGCACGTGATCTGGTCGACTTCTCCATAAAACGGCTTTCCAACGGCGCGGCTGTTGACCGGCACCAGTTTCTCAGCTTCGCGGTCGAGGGTAAGCCGCACATGGTCCGGCTTAACCCCCATAATGCGGACGGATCTTATACCCTTTACGTCGTTCGGAGCGATGTCGGCCGACACAGGCCCGGCAACTGAGTTGGCGCTCAGGTCGAGCGCAACCTTCAGCTGCTTGTTGTCAACCTGCCTGATGTCTTCCTGCGCGCCCCTGAGAACGATCTCGGCAAAGCTGTCGGACTGGTCCAGCACGGCCCAGCCTGCGCCTACCTTGATCTCGATGGGAACGTCGGAAATGGTCGTTTCAAAGCTGATCGTCTGGCGAATAGCATGCCAGGAGACGAATGCCAGCAGCAGGGCAAATGCCTTCATTTTCAAGTTGCTGAACAGGAATGTCTTCATCGTGAACATCCGTATGTACTACTTTGCGGCTCCGTTTGCCTGCGTACGGAAGAACGGCCATGTCCTTCGCAGCCTTCTGCGGAGGTCGTTCTGCTTTCCCGGCTTCAAAAGAATGCCGGAGAGAATATTGCCCAGCTTTGTCTCATCGAGGTCGTGGTGAAGGTGTCCCCTGTGGCAGCAGGACACTTTGCCGGTTTCCTCCGATACAACAACCACAACTGAATCCGTCTCCTCGGTCAGGCCCAGGGCGGCACGATGCCGGGTGCCCAGCGACTTGGCGAACTCATTGCGCTGGGAGAGGGGGAAGATGCAGCGGGCCGCGACGATCCTGTTCTGGCTGATCACAACCCCGCCATCGTGCAGCGGCGTGTAGGGAAAGAAAATACTGGCAAGCATTTCGGGCGTCACGGCGCTGTCAATGCGGATGCCGGTTTCCTGTATACCGCGCATCCCGATGTCCTGTTCGATTGCTATCAGCGCACCTATCCGTCTCTTCGATAGGAGCGTCGCGGCCTTAATCACATGGTCCACGAGCGATGCGTCGTTAATGGCGGCGCCGGGCAGGTGGCGCTTGCCGATCTCGGCGAGCGCTCGCCGGATCTCCGGCTGGAAAATGATGAGGATGGCCACGGCAAGGTACATCGAAAAGCGCTGGAGTATCCAGTTAAGCGCGTCGAGGTGGAAGATCCTTGTGATAACGATCAGGCCGATGAAAAGCAGCGCCAGGCCCGCGAGCGTCGGCGCGGCGCGGGTGCCCCGGAAGAAAAAGAGAATGTAATAGAACACCGCCGCAAGGCAGATTATTTCCACCAGCCCGTTGATGTCGGGTATCTTGATTGCGCTAAGCCAATGCATGCCTGTCCTTTTCCTTCAGCATCGCGCTGACCGCGAGAATGGTGTCCCGCGTCTCCTTGACGTCGTGAACGCGCGCCACGTCCACTGACTCCTGGGCCAGCGCGTACGAAAGCGCGCCGAGCCCGGCTGCGAGGCGCTCGCCCGGCTCGCGCCCGGTGAGTGCGCCGAGAAACCGCTTGCGCGACAGCCCCAGCACGACCGGTCGACCGCACTTGCGGAAATCGGCGAGCCGGGCTATCAGTTCGATATTGTTCCCTGTTGTCTTTCCAAACCCTATGCCGGGGTCCACAGCTATTGTGTTCCAGTCCACGCCCTCTGCTACCAGCGCCGCGATCCTTCTGTCGAGGTGCTCGCGAACCTCCATGACCACGTTTTCGTACCGCGGGTCGTCCTGCATCGTCCGCGGGTCGCCGCGCATGTGCATCAGTACTATGCCGGCCCCGAAAGATTTCACCATCTGTGCCATTCGCGGGTCCGCTGCCGCCGAGACATCATTCACCATGTGCGCCCCGTGCGAGAGTGCGGCGTCGGCGACCTCCGCCTTGCTCGTGTCAATCGAGATCGCCGCCCCGGTTCCGGTAAGCCCTTTTATCACCGGCAATACCCGGCGTATTTCCTCGTCCGTCAGAACAGGTGTCGCCCCGGGCCTCGTTGATTCTCCTCCAATGTCTATTATATCCGCGCCCTCTGTCGCCATCTGCAGGCCGCGCTCGATGGCGCGCTCCGGATCATAAAAAAGTCCGCCGTCCGAAAAGGAATCAGTTGTAACGTTCAAAATTCCCATCACTATGGGACAGCAGCCCCGGCCTAGCTCGAAGGCGCGGTTCCTGCATTTCCACATGATCGCCATTATTCTCCTGCTGTCGCGCTCTTCGCTGCTCCCTCCGCGTCCGGCTTCGCGGCATCCTTCTCAGTCCCGCCGATCGGCTCATCCACGGCAGCGGGCACATCGGCATTCTCGGGCGCGGGCTCCCCCGCCTTCTCCCTGTCCTCCGCGGCGCGCTCCTCATCCGAGAGCACCCGTCCGTGCTTCGCCACATCCTCCACGTCGCGCCCGTCAAGCGTCTCGCGCTCGATCAGCATGCTTGTGACCATTTCAAGCTTGTCCCTGTTTTTAACCAGTATGTCTTTCGCCAGCGCGTAGGCTTCGCGCAGCAGCCTGTTGACTTCAGCGTCAATCCTTCGGGCGGTGTCCTCGCTAAAGTCCTGGCTCCTCGTGATCTCGCGGCCGAGGAACATCATGTCCTCGTGATTTCCGAAGGACTGCGGGCCCATTTCGTTGCTCATGCCCCAGTCGCAGACCATCATCCTTGCGAGGTGCGTTGCCTGCTTGAAATCGTTGGCCGCGCCCGTGGAGATGTCGCCGGCCATCAACTCCTCGGCAGCGCGCCCGCCCATGAGGCTGGCGAGTGTTCCCCTGAGCTTGGTGAAGGATTCCGTGGAGCGGTCCTTTTCGGGCAACTGCATTGTCGCCCCGAGGTACATGCCGCGCGGGATGATGGTGAGCTTGTGGATAGGCTCGCTTTTTTCGACCTTGGCCATTACGAGCGCGTGGCCGGACTCGTGAAAGGCCGTGAGGCGTTTCTCTTCATCGTCGAGCACATGGCTTCTGCGCTCGCGGCCCCAGCGCACCTTGTCGCGCGCCTCCTCGAGATCGGCGAGGGTGACGGACTCCTTGCCCTGGCGCGAGGCTAACAGGGCTGCCTCGTTGAGGAGGTTCGCGAGGTCGGCGCCGGAGAAGCCGGGTGTGCCGCGCGCCAGACGCTTCAGGTCAGCAATTTTGTCGAGCTTGATGTTCTTTGCGTGTATCTTGAGGATCGCCTCGCGGCCCTGGAGTATGGGCAGGTCTATGACTATCTGACGGTCGAAGCGGCCAGGCCTGAGGAGCGCGTTGTCGAGGACGTCCGGCCTGTTGGTGGCAGCTATTATGATCACGCCGTCCTGCGTCTCGAACCCGTCCATCTCCACGAGCAGCGCATTGAGCGTCTGCTCCCGTTCGTCGTGGCCGCCGCCTATGCCGGTGAAGCGGCTGCGCCCGACGGCGTCTATCTCGTCTATGAACACGATGCAGGGCGCGTTTTTCTTGGCCTGTTCGAACATGTCGCGCACGCGCGATGCGCCCACCCCTACGAACATCTCTACGAAGTCTGAGCCGCTTATGCTGAAGAAGGGGACCCCGGCTTCGCCGGCTATCGCCTTCGCAAGAAGTGTTTTTCCGGTCCCTGGCTGGCCTGTGAGCAGCACGCCCTTCGGCATGCGCCCGCCCAGCGACTGGAATTTCTTAGGATCCTTGAGGAACTCAACTATCTCGTGGACCTCATCCTGCGCCTCGTCAACGCCGGCAACCTGCTCAAATGTGACCTTGTTGGTGTCGCGGTTGAGCAGCTTGGCGCGGCTCTTGCCGAACCCCATGGCGCCCTGGCCGACCGACCGGATCTGGCGGACGAAGAGAAAGTACAGGAGCCCGAGCACGAGCAGGGCGGGGAGGGCGCTTCGAACCATTCCCCATATATCCATCGTCTCGCGGCGGAACGAGAAGCGGACGCCATGTTCCTCGAGCCACTTTGGAAGATGGTCGGTTACCACCAGGTCAACCTTGAACTGCTTCGGTTTGCCTGTCGCGGTGTCCGTTTCGTTCAAGTCTCCGATTATGTGCTGCCCGCCGGATACTTCAGTGACGATCAGACACTCCTGGATCTTGTTCTGCTCGACAAGCTGGATGAAGTCGGGATTGTAACTTAAATCTTCCGGCCGTTCCTGTCCGTTCTTGAACAGGTTGATCGTGAGCAGGAACAGCACGAGTAGCAGGAACCACAACCCGAGCACGCGCATTGATGCCATGGGCTTCTGTTCGTTCTTCTTCTTCTGTGGGGATTTCTTCTCGACCGGCGCCATGTTTCGCTCTCTCGTCAACTTCTGTTAAAGGATAAAGATGTCTGATTAATAAAAGCTATCACAGTGGATTCGAATATGCAATGTCGCGATGGAAAAAATATTTTATGATCCGAGGCTCTTGCAAAACCTCTGCGAATGACGTGAAAGTCGTCCCTCCAGTTCTGGAAACAGAGGTTTTGCGTGAAACCTGGAGGGGGCGGGTTCCACCCCGACCGGATTGAATCGGAGTTTTGTGAAAGCCGCATAGTAACTACTCAGGTCCTTCTCTGAAATGCCATATTATGGGCGGGCAGGCAGTGCTTGCGCACAGGCGCTGCAGGCGGGTGCCGTCCCTCCCCATTACCAGAACAGCATATCTGCTGGAATTGAGGGAGGGTCGGCGTTCCGCCGACCGCATAGCTGAGTAGTTACGCCGCAGCCATAATAATCACGATTATGCTTGAATCCGCGAGAACGGCTGTTATATCTTTATTTTTCAGCTGTAAAAGGGTTCGTTCAGACAGTGATGGGGACGCAGGCTTGCGGCTGGCAACGCTGCGGAGTATGAACTTTGATCGGGATGAAGATGAAAGAAATAGGAATTGGTCTGCTTGGTTTCGGGGTGGTGGGTGCCGGGGTTGTGAGGGCTCTCCAGGAAAAGAGCGAACTCGTCGAGAAGCGCACCGGGCTCAGACTGAAGCTGGTGAAGGTGGCCGACCTCGACCTTGAAAGGGATCGTGGCGTTATCCTTCCGGCCGGCATCCTCACGCGCGATGCCGCCTCGGTGGTGAAGGATGGCGGAGTGGACGTGGTCGTCGAACTCATCGGAGGGGTGCGTGCGGCAGGTGACCTGATCAGGCGCGCTCTTGAGCTTGGCAAGCCCGTGGTCACGGCGAATAAGGCGCTGCTGGCGGAGCAGGGTAGTGATATTTTCAAGCTGGCCGAACAGCGCGGGACCGACGTCTATTTCGAGGCGAGCGTCGGGGGCGGCATGCCGCTCATACACGCGCTGAGGGAAAGCATGGTCTCTAACCACGTGCGCAGTATTTACGGGATTCTGAATGGGACGTGTAATTTTATTCTGACCAGAATGGAGCAGGACGGTCTGTCGTTCGGTGCGGCGCTTGAAGAGGCGCGTTTGGCAGGTTTTGCCGAGGCAGATCCGAGCCTGGATATTGACGGGGTTGATACCGCGCACAAGGCCGCGATCCTGGCGTCGCTGGTTTACGGTTTCAACGCGCCGATGCGGGAACTGCACGTAGAGGGCATCAGGAACCTGGCGGCGGATGATATAGCTAATGCGTCCGATCTCGGGTACAGAGTGAAGATGCTCGCTGTGATCAAGGATGTGAACGGGGACGTGGAAGTCCGCGCTCACCCGACCCTGATTTCCAGGGAGAGCGTGATGGCGTCGGTTGGAGGTGTTTTTAACGCGGTTCTGATGAACGGCGACGGCGTTGGTGATGTGCTCTGGTACGGGCGCGGGGCCGGGCGGGATCCGACCGCCAGCGCGATCATGGCCGATATCGTTGATGCCGCGCGGAATCTGGTGTGCGGCACGCCTCGCAGGGCGCCCGGATTCATCGCCTATAATCCCGGATGCAGGATCACGGATATGGGCGAGGCGCTGGTTCGCTGCTATTTGCGGCTGACGCTGCTGGACAAGCCGGGGGTTTTTGGACAGATAGCTTCCGTCCTGGGCCGGCACGGCATAAGCATCGCGTCCCTGCTCCAGAAGGAGAACAGGGTGGGCGAGCAGGTGCCGGTTATCGTGATCACCCATCATGCGAGTGAGAAGGAGTTCGTCGCTTCAATTCGGGAAATAGACGATATGTCGGTCGTTGGCTCGCCTACGGTCCGATTGAGAATCGAGGATTGTTGAAACGGA
Source organism: uncultured Verrucomicrobiota bacterium (assembly GCA_964458525.1). GTDB lineage: Bacteria > Verrucomicrobiota > Kiritimatiellia > JAAZAB01 > JAAZAB01 > CAYWJE01. Next base: position 2,156 of record CAYWJE010000160.1, on the reverse strand, counting down.
GGGAGTGTATGGCCTTGATCGTTCAGAAATACGGGGGGAGTTCGGTTGCCGATCCTGTGTGCATTCGCCGCGTGGCGAAGCGCATATTTATGAGCCGAAAGAAGGGGCACTCAGTCGTCGTGGTGGTGAGCGCCATGGGAGATGCCACCGATGACCTGATCGAGCTCGCCGCGAAGGTGGCGGATGCGCCGAGCGATCGCGAAATGGACATGCTGCTGTCAACGGGCGAACAGGTGTCCGCTGCTCTCCTGGCGATGGCATTGCATTCGCTGGGCGCGGACGCCGTGTCGCTCACCGGCCCGCAGGCCGGCATTTCCACCGATGCAATGCACGGTAAGGCCAAGATCATGGGAATTAAGCCCCGGCGCGTGCTCAAGCACTTGAAGGAGGGCAGAGTGGTCATCGTCACAGGGTTCCAGGGGCTCGCGCCTTCGGAGGATGTCGCCACGCTCGGCCGCGGCGGGTCCGATGCCACCGCCGTCGCCCTGGCCGTCGTCCTCAAGGCCGATCGCTGCCAGATCTTTACGGACGTGGACGGCGTCTACTCGGCCGATCCGCGGGTCGTGAAGGACGCAAGGAAGCTGGACGAGATAGCATATGACGAGATGCTTGAATTAGCCAGCCTTGGCGCGCGCGTTCTGATGTCGCGTTCCGTTGAGTTCGGGAAGAAGTATGGTGTGGAGCTCGAGGTGCTGTCCAGTTTCACGATGGCGCCCGGCACTGTCGTTCGAAGAAAGGTGAAGCGTATGGAGGATATCGTCGTTCGCGGAGTTTCCGTTGATAAGGAACAGGCCAAGGTAACCATCTCGGGCCTTCCCGACAAGCCGGGTGTTGCGGCACGCCTGTTCGGAGAGCTTGCCGGCAAGGGCATAAACATTGATGTGATCGTCCAGAACGTCGGAGATCACGGGCGCGCGGTCATCTCCTTCACCACGGCAGCGGACGATATGTCCAAGATGAAGAAGGTGATCAGCGAGGTGGCCTCGAAGATGGGGGTCAAGGAGATCGAAATTGACAGGGACGTCGCCAAGGTCAGCATCGTGGGCGTGGGAATGCAGGGACACTCGGGAGTGGCCTTCCGCATGTTCAAGACGCTGGCCGAGAACCATATCAATATCATGATGATCTCAACTTCCGAAATCAAAGTTTCGGTGATCATACGCAAAAAATTCGCAGATAAATCAATGATCGCCTTGCACAAGGCATTTGGTTTGAACAGGAAGGCGGGCGCTTCAGGGAAACAGCGGCGCGCCAGGTCCGCGTGAACCCGCCCAGGCAGTGCATGGAGTAACTATGAAGAAGGTTCAGGTTTACGATACCACGTTGAGAGACGGCATGCAGGGCGAGGGCATATCGCTCTCGTGCGCCGGAAAATTGCGGCTCGCGATGCAGATGGATGCGTTCGGGATTGACTACATCGAGGGCGGCTATGCGGCATCAAACCCGAAGGATATGGAGTTCTTCAGGGAGATCCGCGGCAGGAAGCTCACCCGGTCGAAGATCGCGGCCTTTGGGAGCACCAGGCACGCACTGACCCCCGTGGGCGAGGACCGCGGTACGCTCGCGCTCATTGAAACAAAGGCGCCGGTCGTAACTATCTTTGGCAAGGCGTGGAGGCTCCACGTCAAAGACGTGCTTCGCACGACCGAGGATGAGAACCGCGCAATGGTGGCCGATACCGTCCGCTACCTGAAGGAGCGCTGCAGCGAGGTCGTGTTCGATGCCGAGCATTTCTTTGATGGTTACAAGGACAGTCCGTCGTTTGCTCTTTCCGTGGTGAAGGCGGCCTTCGATGCCGGCGCGGACTGCGTGGTCCTGTGCGACACGCGCGGCGGGAACATGCCCGGCGATATTTTCGGGATCACGGCGGAGGTTGTGAAGTCGTTCGGCGGGCGGATAGGGATCCACTGCCATAACGACAGTGAGATGGCCGTCGCCTGCTCAATAGAGGCGGTGCGTGCCGGGGCCGGGCACGTGCAGGGCACCCTGAACGGCTATGGCGAGCGCTGCGGCAATGCTAACCTCTGTTCCATCATCCCTTGTCTCGCGTTGAAAATGGGGATGGAGTGCTGCGGGAAGAAAAGCCTGGCGGATCTGTGCGAGCTTTCCCGCTTCGCAGACGGACTGCTCAACCTTCCCCATTACACGAAGGCGGC
>CAYWJE010000159.1:0-8613 GCA_964458525.1 uncultured Verrucomicrobiota bacterium | reverse complement strand
AGGCGTGGTCCCGCCGCATTTCTTGCGCATGACCTGAGTAGTAACCACGAATCCATTATTGACAGCAGGAGAATTGATATCATCTTTATACCCGGAACGGCGGGTGCTTGCAAGCCCGTTTCCACCTAAACAGAAAAGAAGGACCCCTCTCTGCGGCCCGACATGCATCGGCAGGTTTGCCCTGCTCGTAGAAACTCTCGGATCTATTAGCCAATTCCTTCCGGGATTCTTTTTTCGAGCAAGCCCCCGGCCATCGGCACCGATAGAAGCAATACCGCAGCGATCAAGCACATAGAACAAACGCTATTCGCAAAAATCACACACACCTCCATTTTCGAATTGTAATCAGTGGCGTCCCACAGGAAAGCACCTTTATGATTGGAAATGTTGGCTTAGTGAATTGTAATTACGGAGAATAGCCCTCTCAATTTCAAGAAAATTTCCGTTCGTTCTTCTTGACAAGCCAGAAGACATAATGTATGGTGTAATGAAAATGAACTGAAGCGGGGTTCAGTTCGATCAATAAAAGGGAAAATGTTTGTGAGCACCGGATTTTCATATCTTTCTTCCTGCGAGGTTACGCACAGGGGAAATCTCCGACACAGGAACGAGGATGCCGTGTTGAGTCTTCCGGATCACGGGGTGTTCTGCGTGGCAGACGGGATGGGCGGGCACCAATTCGGGGACATGGCAAGCTCACACGCCGTCATGTCGCTTTACGATGAGTTCAAGGGCGCGCCGCCGAAATCTTCCGGCAGGATGCTGGTCGGCAGGGCACTGAACCGCGCCAGCCTGTGGATAAAGACGCACGCGGCCGCAAGCGGCATTTCGGCGGCGGGAACGACAGCGGCGGTGCTGCTGTTTGAAAACGATTCCCCAGCGCGCGCCTTTGTTCTTCATGCGGGCGACAGCAGGGTATACAGGCTCACCTCCAACAGGATGCTCCGGCTCACAAAAGACCACACTTTCGCCGAGGCTGCCGGCATAGAGGACGAAGACTTGCTTCCCCCTGTTTTCCGGGGCGTCATCACGCGGGCCGTGGGCGTCGAGCAATGCGTATTGCTCGAGGAGACGCCGACGGATGTTGAGCCGGGTGACATATTCCTGCTCTGCTCGGACGGGCTCACGAGAATGGTTGACGAGATGTCCATCGAGCGGCTGTTGAAAGCCAACCGGGACCGGGAGCTTCCTTTTATGGCCGATTTGCTGGTAGATGCCGCGCTCCGGGCCGGAGGAATGGATAATGTCTCCGTGATCCTCGTACGGGTGGGAACGGATATTCCCCGGCCGACCCCCTATACAGCCGGCATTAGAGAAACCTGCATCTGCTCGAATCCGATGCATGAAAACGCGGGCGTTTGTGCATGATCTATTCGTTGCCATGCAAGATTGCCCTCGTTCTTTTCACCTCGTCGGCGATCATCGTTCATGCTGACGGCATTGCCGTCAACGAGCCTTGGTCTACAGCTGGCAGCCCCCACCCTGTTTTCAACTCTGAATTCTTCGCCGCAGAGAACTCCAGCGCCGCAGTTTTCGGACAGGGCGAATCTTTCATGAACGCGGCATGTTTTGTGTGGCTGAAATTCTACCAGAACTGCCTCTCGCTGTTCAACACGGTCAAGTGTCCCATGGAGCCATCATGCTCCAATTACAGCATCCAGGCCGTGAAAAAGCATGGAGCGATTATTGGTGTCGTATTAACAGCCGACCGACTTCTGCATGAAATTGATGAGCAGCGTGTGACTCCCGTGATCATGAAGGATAAACACAGGAAACACCTGGACCCCGTGGAAAACAATGACTTCTGGTGGAGCAAATCCGATGAATAGGCTATTTCTTCTGCTTCTTGCGGCAAACCTCATTGCGTCACTCCCTCAACAAACCGCTTGCGCCGATTCTGCGAATGATGAAAGCGTGCTGGAGTTTGCAGATAATCTCTGCGTACAGGGCGACTATTATCGCGCGATCACGGAGTACAAGCGCTTTCTGTTCCTGGCGCCAAAGCATCCTGCGGCCTCCAAGGCGGAATACAAAATCGCGCTCTGTTATTTCCTCGGATCAAAATGGGATACGGCAGAATCCATGTTCAGATCCATAAGGGAGCAGCGTCCGAACGACGAAATAGGGGACTCGGCGCTTCTCATGCAGGCTCAAACCTGTTACTCCGAAGAGGATTACCACAATGCGAATGATCTGCTGCGTCTGTTTGCAGCAAGCTATCCGGACAGCTCTTACCGGGACGCGGCGGCCTTGATGAGCGGTATGTGCCTCTTGCGCATCGGTGAAACGGATGAGGCTAAAACCGTAATGAAAGCTATCCCGAAGGATTCCCGCCAGGCAGCTATTGCCGGATCGCTCGAGAACGAGATCCCGGGACTGATGGAATTGCCTGTCAAGCAGCCGTGGTTAGCTGGATCATTGTCCGCGATTCTTCCCGGGGCGGGACAGCTCTATATCGAGCGGCCCGGGGATGCGTTGGTATCCTTTCTGCTGAACGGTGCGCTGATTTTCGGAGCGGTCGTGGCGTTCGACAGGGATGAGGTGGTCACGGGCTCGTTGATCGCATTCGTGGAGACCGGCTGGTATTTCGGCAATATCTACAACGCGGCCAGCGGCGCCCACAAGTACAATCGCGACAGGAAGAAGGAATTCTTTGAGGATTTGGAAATTGAATACGGATTAAACCTTTTCAGCATGGACGGCAATCACCTATGTCCTTCGCTCGGCCTTAAACTCCCCTTTTAAACGAATGGGACTGCGCTTGCAAACACCCCGGAGAGGTTTTGCAAAAGCCTCTGGTAGAATGCCAACGGCAAAAAAAGGGAACGGCATCAAGCCGTTCCCTTTTTTTGATCAAACAAACCGAACAGAACTAGTTCTTAACTGGCGGCGTCCAGAAATCCAGCCTCATATCCTTGTCCGTGTTGCCATTCACGGCATCAAGCACCGAGCTGATCTGGAATAAACAGCAAATATTTCCGATTATGCACTCGCCCCAGGGAAAAGAGCCTTCCCAATCGCTGTTATACCACTCGCCGACACCTGGCAGACCGGCAGACAACAACATGGAAACAAGCGGCTCCTTGTTCTGGTTAACACCCGTCATGTAACCCACGTTTGCGTTTGCAGCAAAAGGCAACGCAAGCATGAGTCCAACCAACAGAATCCCGTACATTTTACGCATACCCAACCCTCCTTATATTGTGATTATTGAACGCCTTTGAACACGCAAAACCGACTATCTAATTTAGAATTTACCACGGCATGGACAAGCTGTCCAGATAATCTTTGCGGATTTTCTCACTGTTGATTTTCGACAATCGCGATGTCCGGGGAGGGAATGAACTGAAAACTCTCATCTTTTTCTTCATCAACCCGGATATTGCTTATGCGCACAATGCCCTGGACCATCCCTTTTTCCGTTCCTTGTGCGCTTCCGATCTCCTGCGGAAACCAGAATGACGGCGCCGCCTCAACAAAGCCGGAAGAACGAGTGCGGATTCTCAAGCGGCCTTCGCCATCATACACCTCGGTTTGAACAATCACATTTCTAGACACGTCAATATGTATAAAGAACTTTGGCGAAGCACCTTCGACTACCATTACATTCTCATCCTCTGCAGACTCGCTCACGGAAACAACCTGCTTGAGCAGTTCCTGGTAATTACCAAGCCTGATGCCATCCACCGTGACGCGCCCCAGTACGGATGCAATCACATCGCGCCGCCGCTCTTCGTTCAGGACAGTCAGATCCGTGCGCATCGCCTTTCCGATTTCCGGTATATATTCCCATAGCACGGTTCCGTCCGTGACAATTCTTCGCTTATGCGGCGTGCTGTATTCGACGCAAAGGCCCGCAGGCTGTTTAATCCTGAATGTCCAGCTATCCTTCTGCTCCGCCTGATGCATGCGCACCACGCGCTCAACCGTGTAACTCAAGGATTTGACGTCATCGAAACGTTTTTCAACCTGCGAAAATAGTCTTTCAGCCCGTTCGACCGGCAGCGACTCATCGCCCCTGACGTCGCCACCGACACATAGCATTATCAGCCCGGCAATTCCCAATCGGGAAAACCCTGCAGGCAGACAGCGAAAAGTTCCAGCAGATATTTTGAGTGTTCTTGTTTTCACGCTTCAATGGAGTGCTGAAAAAAAGGCCCGGATCGACTTTCAACGTTTACAGACGATACGCGGAAAGCAAAATCCGGGCCTGAATGGAGACTATTACCGGCTATAGCCGCCGTCCCTTGGGCGATCCTCGCGTGGGCGCGCCTCGTTAACCTTGAGCGCGCGCCCAAGAAAATCCTTGCCGTCGAGATCGGCGATGGCCTTGTCGGCATCTGCCTGCGCACCCATTTCAACAAACGCAAACCCGCGCGGGCGGTTTGTGAATTTGTCAAGAATCAGGTTACACCGAACAACCTTTCCACATTTCTCGAAAAGGCCGAGAAGATCTCCCTCCGTAGCATCAAATGAAACATTCCCAACATACAGATTCGTACCCATAACCGGTACCCCCCTATTTTCTGCCGTAACAGGAGGCCTCAGCGCCTGTTCCCAAGTCGTTTGGGTACCAGATCATCACCAACAGCATTAGCACCGTCCGACAATCCAACAATCCGCCTCGCCAAAAATCCTTCCGGCAATTGTTTGAAATATAACATCCCGCTGAACTTTGACAACATAAATCTTAATTTTATGCTCTTTATGGTGAACAGGCCTTATCCCCCGTTTCTCGGACTGAACCGCGACTCACTGGCAAGCGCCTCAAACAATTCCTTCTCGCGATGGGTCAGTTTGTGCGGAACCCTGATCTGGACCACGGCAATCAGGTCGCCGGCCCGGCCCTGGCCGCCGCTTGGAAAACCCTTTCCGCGCAACCTCATACGCTGACCACCCTGTGTTCCCGCGGGAATATTCAAAGACGCCCCGCCTTCCAGGGTGTGTATGGTAATCTTTCCTCCAAGCGCGGCCTCCCACGGCGTGATTGGCAGGTCGGTCTCCAGGTCGTGGCCATCGAGCCGGAAGCGAGGATGTGGAGCAATGCGCACCCGCAGGTACAGGTCGCCTGCGGCGCCCTTGCCGGAACCCTTGCCGCCCTGTCCCGCAAGGCGGATGCGGGCGCCGTTGGTTACGCTGCGCGGGATGGTTACGTTGTAGCTCTTCGTGCCGCGGTGTGCGCGCCCGCGCGAGTCAACCTCCGCAGTTTGAAGGGATATCGTCTTGCGCGCCCCGTGAAAAGCCTCTTCGAGAGGTATAATTATTTCAGCCTCCTGGTCCTCGCCGCGGCTTGACCATGCTCTCCCGCCAGCGGCATGGCCGGCCCCGAAGCCGGAGGAGAACAGCGTCTCGAAGAAATCGCTGAAGCCGCTACCCCCGTCGAACCCGGCCCCGCGTCCCCCGCCGGGGCGTCCGCCGAAATTGAACTGGAAGGATTCGGCGCCTTGCGGCGGCGTGAAATCCTGGCCCATGCGCCAGTTCTGACCGAGCGCGTCGTATTTCTTCCTCTTCTCGGGATCTCCGAGAACGTCATAGGCCTCGGACACCTTCTTGAACTGTTCCTCGGCGCCGGCGTTCTTATTCACGTCCGGATGGAACTTCCGCGCCAGCTTGCGGTAGGCTTTTTTGATCTCATCCTGCCCGGCGCCGCGTTTTACACCAAGAATTTCGTAATAATCCTGAAATTTGACCGGCATGGAAACACCTCATGGATCACTGTTTCTTTGTCCAACGTGCAATATCCTTCAGCACTGCTTCCGCCTCCATGCGGCCCGGGATGCCCGAGACCGAGCTGATCCACACGCCTTCCGGGTTCAACGCCTGGAACAACCGGGGAAGATCGCGGGCGGGAACGGAGTGCAGCTGCAGCGCCTTGTGCCTGGCCTGGATTCTCTGGTAGACGGGTATCGAGTCGGCCCAGTAATCGCGGCCAGCGCCAGGCACCCACTGGATCGCCTGAATCTCCGGAATCTCCAGCAGCCGGTCGAGGAAACGCAGCGCCTGCGGTCCATCAAGATGGTACAGGCACCGGTCCATGTGCCGGCATTCGCGAATAAGGCCTGGGATGAATAGCTCTTCAAACGCCTCGTCGGAAATCATGCACGAGAAATCATTTGATGGAATATGTACCTTCCCCACCCCGATCACGGGACACCAGGTGGTGCTCGGCATTCCGGCTGCTGATAGTTTTTTGTAAAACAGGTCGTAGACCTGGAGAAAGTCGGTTGTAATCCTGTCGCACAGCTCCTTCACTTCGGCGGGGCGTTCGAGAGTGTCAACAAGAAGCTCCTGCGGGTCGCGGAATGCAGCTATTGCGTCGGCCCCGCCATGCAGGTCGGTATAGCCCACAATATACCTGTTCCGCGCATTCTCGATGAGCGCGTCGGTGATCTCCATGATCTTCCTGAAGTAGAAATTGCCTGTGTCCAGTCGGAGCCCGGCGAGCGATTCCGCGGACCAGTCATGGAGAATCGGCTTGGACCATGCGGTGCGCTCGCCGTACTCCATTTCGCATCCGTAAAACGCGGAGAAAATTTCGGGCCCAAGGTTTGGCCACGCGACAGGCAGACTGTCCGCGAAAAACACATGGTTGCGCATGATCGTCTCGGCGCACTTCACGATGTGATCGGCGTCCAGCCACCGGTCGCGAATGGAAGCATGGCTTTTCGACGGCCAGGGCACACGCGATCCTTCGGGCTGTGCAAAAATCATGCCGACAAGCGGCCGGTCGGTTATGCCGCACTTCCACCACGCTTCGTACCGGTTCAAAACGTCTTCAAAGTCCGGCTTGAATTCGAACATAAACATCCCCTTGAAAAAAACTTGGAAAACAGGCTCAAGTTTGACACAATGAAAATTCTATGTTCATAATAGAAATCCACCTTAGCAATGTCAAGGGGTCTTGAGCAAATCCGGGCGGGAATCATATGAGAGTTTCAGACCATAAATTTTGGGAGCGGCGGATTTACTACAACAATTTCGCCGAGCTCCTCTTGAACGCTTATAACCCAAGCATGACTTTCTCCGACCTGCCTCACAGAGGGTCGGACGAGGATTGACGGCGATGCTGCGCCCGGCGGGCCAACGCCCGGAGAGTGGGCAAAAAGTAAGGATACAGACTGAAGATGAAGGAATTGAAGAAGGGACTTGATATCAGCCTCAAGGGTCCGCAGGCCGTGCGCGCCCTGGCTCGCTTAAGGACGCAGTGTCGCAAATGGAAATTGGCCATGCCCCCGGTCGAACCACTCGTTCTGGATTTCGGGCTCGACGAGTTCGAGCGGACCGGCCTGATCGAGTATTGGATAGCCAACGAGGGAGAGGCAGGCTACTGCGGCAAGTACCTGTTCGTGCTACGCGGGCAGACGTGTCCAAAGCATCGTCACAAGGGCAAGCATGAGACTTTCTTCATCGTCAAAGGCAGCGTTCGCATGGAGAGCAGACGCCGTGCCTGGGTGATGAAGGAAGGCGACATTTTTCCCGTTCCGCGCGGATGCTATCATCGCTTCACCGGGATGGAGCCAGCCCTGCTGCTGGAGATTTCGACTCCCTGCGAAATTGACGACAATTATTTCGAGAACCCGGCTATTCCGATCGGGGGCAATGCGCGAGGCTCGGGGAGGCGGAGATGACGCTGCAAGCCAGGGCCGCGCAGGTAGATATCACACCCGAGTCAGCCGTTCCATTGTTCGGTTATCCTCATGTGCGGCGCATTTCTACCGGCGTGCATGATCCCCTGCTGGCCTCCGCGCTGGTGCTCCGGTCCCGAGGCGTCACCCAGGCTCAGATCGCGCTGGGCCGGCGATGTAGCCATGCAACCGCCACGATCCGATGGACGCCTGCGATCCTGAAATCGGCATACTCGCGGTCCGCGACAGTTCAAATCGGAGGCTGGCGGCACTGGCGACGATCTATTCCATGCATCCCACGATATTGCACGAGGATTCCACGCTCATCTCGGCGGACTTCCCTTTCTACGCAAGAGAAACGGTATGCGAAAGTCTTGGCAGAGATGTTGTGGTCATTTATCACAATGGTCCGTCGGGCAACCAAAGTCCCCGCCACAATGTACGGGAGCAGACTTTTTCCGAAGCCGAACGGCTGGAATCCTACGCGTTCAAATGCACAGCCAAGAGCAGCGGCAATGATCAGCTTCCGGACCTGCGAGCCTCGTCACGCAGTCATTTCATCGCCACGACCGTTGACCTTCTCACGACGGGCGTGGACGTGCCCTGCGTGAAGAACATCGTTTTCTTCAAGTACCTGAAGTCGCCCATCAGCTTCCACCAGATGGTCGGACGCGGTACGAGGATTGACGAAGTGACTGGAAAACTCATGTTCCGCGTGTATGATTACACCAACGCGACAAGGCTGTTCGGACAGCCGTTTATCACAAAGCCGACGAGCGCGTATGGAGCGCGCTTGAGCTCTTGCGTCGTCTCCGGCGCTTGCTGCATCCCGGAATGAGCCGCCGGAAATACGAGGCTCAAAATCTATCCGACTTTGCGCGCGCCCAGCCGCCCAGGAATGCCATTGCATTGTGGAAGGTGAAATGATGACTAAACCTATAAGGAGCAGTTCATCCGCTCTCGCGGCTGAACTGCTCATATTAACTTC
>CAYWJE010000158.1:0-8623 GCA_964458525.1 uncultured Verrucomicrobiota bacterium | reverse complement strand
TCCTTGTAACGGCTTTGATATGTGCTGTAGACGGATGGATCGATGTAGCCCTTGAATTTGTTTGACTCATTTACTCAAACAATCGAAGTTTAAGGAGCTAAGCTCAACTTCTTCCCATCTTAGTGTCCTTTGTGTCTTAGTGAGGAAACTCCCTTTCCGGCCAAACCTCTCATCTTCTCATCCTCTTAATTTCTTCCCCGTCCCCTCCCCCGCTTCACTGAGTTGCTGATCCACTGATTCACTGACTCACTGATTCACCGCCTTCGGCTACGCTCAGGCGCGCGCAGGCTCAAGGAATCGGGAACCCGGCGGTCAGCGCCGCCACCTTGACGCGGATATCCGCCGCCAGACTGGCGTCTCCGCCGCCGCGCAGTACGCGTGTTATCCATTCCCCGATGGTTTGCATTTCCCGCTCTCCCATACCGCGGGTGGTAACCGAAGGAGTTCCTATCCGGATGCCGGAAGAGAGGAAAGGGCTCTTCGTATCGAACGGAATGAGATTTTTGTTGACCGTTATGCCGGCCGCGTGCAGATTGTCCGCCGCCTGCTTGCCGGTCAAGCCGATAGCGGAGACGTCCACCAGCACCAAATGATTATCCGTTCCGCCAGAGACAATGCGCTGGCCGTCGTTCTTAAGGCATTCGCAAAGCGTCTGTGCATTACGTATCACCTGCTCCTGCCGCTCCTTGTACTCAGCCCGCATGGCCTGCTGAAAGCACACAGCTTTGGCGGCTATGATATGCATAAAAGGGCCGCCCTGAAGGCCGGGGAAAACCTGCTTGTCAATATCCTGCGCATACTGCTGTCTGCACATCACGAATCCGCCGCGCGGACCCTCGAGAGTCTTGTGCGTTGTGCTTGTCACAAAGTCTGCCACCTGCGCGGGATTCGGATGACAGCCTGCAGCGACAAGTCCGGCGATGTGCGCCATATCCACCAGAAGGTAAGCGGAAACAGAATCGGCTATCTTGCGGAACTGCTTGAAATCAATAATTCTGGAATAGGCGCTCGCGCCGGCTATGATCATCTTTGGGCGATGCTTTTCGGCAAGATTCGCCACCTCCGCGTAGTCAATCTGCTCGCTCTCCCTGTCCACCCCGTAGTGAACCACGTCAAACAGGCGTCCGGAGAAATTAACCTTCAGACCGTGCGTCAGATGACCGCCGTGCGCGGGAGCCATTGCCAGCACCTTATCACCGGGCTCGAGCATGGCGAAATAGACGGCCATGTTGGCCGAACTGCCGCAGTGCGGCTGCACGTTCACATGCGCCGCGCCAAAAAGGTTTTTTGCCCTGTCTATCGCGAGACGCTCGGCATCATCAACGCGTTCGCACCCGTTATACCAGCGCTGTCCGGGATAACCCTCCGCGTACTTATTGGTCAGGCGCGATCCTGCGGCTTCGCGGACCGCGCGGCTGGCATAGTTCTCAGATCCTATCAGGGTCAGATTTTCATTCTGCCGTTTATCCTCGCCCCGCAGAACCGCATAAACCTCCGGATCAACATCATACATATCCACAGGATCAGTGCTCCTGCAAGTGTAAGCGTGGATCTTGGCCACCCTGCGCTTGTGCCGCTCGGACTTGCTGAAATCCACCTGCAACCATTCTTTCAGGATGGCTTTGGCCTCGTCAATCGTATTCAGCTCGCCGCCGAGCGCGAGTACGTTTGCATTGTTGTGGGTGCGCGCCATCCTGGCCATCCGCGGAGTTACGCAGAGCGCGGCCCGTATACGCGGGTACTTGTTGGCCACAATGCTCATCCCGATCCCGGTCGTGCAGATGACCACACCCTGATCGGCGTAGCCTTCGGATACGCGGACGGCAACCGCGGCCCCTATATCGGGATAGTCAACGGGGTCCTTGCTGAAACAGCCCATGTCCTCGACTTCGATCTGCTTCGTCTTGAGAAACTCCTTCAGCTCTTCCTTCATGTCAAAACCGCCATGGTCAGAGCCTATCGCAATTTTCATAGTGTCACCTTATCTCCACGCAGTTGCTTTCCGGCCGCTCCCGCGCGGGGGACGGGAAGACCGGGCAACGCCTCTTTCACTGTCGCTGGGCTTTAAGATACAGGATCAGGTCCAGCAGCGCTTCGTCTATCTCGCGGCATATATTGTCGTAGATCTCCTTCGATTCACCAATAGGATCATGAATATCACCGCCCCGTGAGTCCTTGTCAAACGATTTCAGCAGGACAACTTTCCCGCTGGCTTCAGAAAACCTCCTTTTCACCTCCTCCGCATGGGCCGCGGTCATGGCCACCACCAACCGCGCGGACCTGACTAGATCTGCGGTCAACCCGCGGCTACGATGCAAGGTGAGATCGATGCCCAACTCCCTCAGCACCTCGACAGCATGCCGGCTCGCCGACACTCCTTCAAAGGCATGAGTCCCGGCCGATTCGATCTTCCACGACGAATCGCGGCCCAGGTGATGGCGCAAAAGGTATTCCGCCATCGGGCTCCTGCACACGTTTCCCGTACAAATGAACAGTATCCGCCGCCCGCCCCCATCGTTGGCATCCGTCGAATCGGCATTGTTCATTTCCGCGCCCATTTTCTCACTTTTCAATCCAAGCTGTTCGCACGCCGCTGAAATCTCTCTGATGGGTATTGCGCCTTCTCGCAGCACAATGAATTTTTCCCCATCGAGCTTCAGCACAGTGCTCGGAACCCCACCGCTTACAGGCCCGGCGTCAATCGCCACCGACACGGAGCGCCCAACCGCCTTCACAGCCTCCGCGGCGTCCATGGCAGGCGGCTCGCCGGCCATGTTGGCGCTAGTCGTTCGGAGCGGAAATCCGGCCGCGCTCAAAACCGCGAGAGCCGCCGGGTGATCGGGCACCCTGAATCCTTCAAAACACGCGTAACCAGTCCCCCTCTCGACTGGCACCACGAGAGTAAGCGGCCCGGGCCAGTAGCGGCCGGCCAGCGCCAGGCCCGCCGACCCGAGTTCTCCGCCGCATCTCTCCACCTGTGATGCGTCACCGACAAGCAGGACGATCGGCTTTCCAGCCGGACGCCGCTTCGCCAGGAAGAGCCTCCGTTCAGCCTCCGGATTCCGTGAGTCGGCCGCAATGCCGTACACAGTTTCCGTGGGTAGAATCACGAGCAGTCCGTGCTCAAGGGCGGTAACAGCCTCGCGGATGGCGGAATCGCCCGGAGCCACGCCAGTCTCAACCGGCAATATGAGCGGCTGATTCACTTAACCTGCATGCCCAGCGCCTTGATGCCCAGCAGAATATCAGCGGCCCTGGAAAGAGCCTCATCAGCCCCTATTCTCTCCATCAGCGCCCTGGCGACCCTCTCGTTTTCCGTCATGCCCGACAGGACTGCGGCAGAGTCCTTATTCTCCGCAGATTTGGAATACGAAAGAACACCGGAATCAACCACCGCGATATCCGACAGAACGCCGCTGCCGCCGTAAGATGGCCTTCCATTCGGCACAACCGTCTTCGTGGCGACGTACAGAACGTTGCCGTCCGGCAACGGAATAGCCTCCCTGATCCGGTCGTCGCCCGTCGTATTCGATCCGATGAGAACAACGCCCTTGCGGCCCTTCAGCACTGCCGCCAGAGTTTCAGAAGCGCCTCGTGTGTCGCAATTGACGAGAAGCATCAGGGGCATGGACAGTGGCGTTCCGTCCTCAATAGTGTAAACGATGTCATCGGCGCCGCAGCCGCCCGCAACCGAGAACAGCTTCTCGCCCGGCGCGGCGAATAAGCCGGCTATCATGGCCGCCGAGCCGAGCGCCGAGCCGCCGGAATCGCGCAGGTCAAGAATCACGCCTATATACTCATCATCCTCCCACGCCCCCATCTGGGTCATTATCCTCTCGCCGGAATCCTTATACAATCCATCAACCTTGATATAGCCAATGAGCTGCGGCCATTCTTCCATCATTCCCGTAACGGGCATCCGGACTACGTCTCTTACAATGCTCACCGTTCGCGGCTCATTGGTTTCCCCGGCGCCCCTGACGCTAAGCTTCACCTCTTCGCCCTTATTCCCGCGAAGCTGGTCAATCGTTTCCTCCAGCGTCATCTCGGCTGTATCCCTGCCGTCAATCTGCTCTATCACATCGCCCTCCAAAAGCCCTGAACCGGCTGCGGGCGAGTCTTCGGTCAATCCAATCACAACGGGAAGCCCGTCCTTCATCTGCACGCGCACGCCTATCCCGTGAAACACGCCGTCTTCCTCCTCCCGTATCATTTCAGCTTCCCTGACTGTCAAAAGAGCCCCCAGCGGGTCAACGGACTCGATCAGTGCCCGAATGAGTGAAGTCCTCAACAATTCAGGATCCGGCCGAACACCTTTCTGTTCGAGGATGTTTCCAATTTCAACAATCTCGCGTACAACATCTTTCAGAACGCCCCCGTCTGCAGGCGCCACGGGAACATCATCGGCAAAAGCATATGACGCGCACACCGTCAACAACATGGCAATCAACAGGTATCTTCTCATCTTTTTTCCTTCTCTATCTTTGGGTTCTTGTCAAAACAATCTCGCTTTCGACTTCCTGACATCCTGTTTATAAGGGAGTTGCGACGCGAATACCGTTCTCCCCCGTTTTCCGGCCATTTCGGCGGACGATTATGGACGACGATTACGGTGGACGATCCGCCTTCGCCCTCCGGGCTTCGGCGTGACACGTTGAGGAGGGTCTCCTCGTAATCCGTAATCGTCGTCCATAATCGTCAACCGGCCACTGTCTTCATTTTCGTTGCCCATACTTTTTGTTAAACTTTTGACAAAACCTATCTTTGCACACCGCCAACCGACGCCGCAATATCCCGCCGGAAATGGGCGTTCCTGAACTTCACTTTCGCCGCCGACGCATAGGCCTTCGCCGCGGCTCCTGCCGTATCCGGGCCCAGCGCCGTAACGCCCAGCACCCGCCCGCCCGCGGTCACCACGCTTTTCCCATCCAGCCTGGTGCCGGCATGAAATATCATTATCCCTTCCCCTTCACCCGCCTCTTCCAGCCCCGTTATCCTGTCGCCTTTCTCATAGGCATCGGGATAGCCGCCCGCGGTCATCACCACGCAGACACAAACACCGGACTTGCACCTTACATGTTCCGGTTTCAAATTGCCATCTATACACGCTTCCAGCGCGGGAATCAAGTCCCCATCAAGCCTGGGCATTATCACCTGCGTCTCGGGGTCGCCAAACCTGCAGTTGAACTCCAGGACTTTAGGGCCGGATTCCGTGAGCATCAGTCCCGCATAAAGAACGCCCCGGTAAATTATTCCGCGCTTAGAGAGCTCCTTCAGCGTGGGGTTTATGATTTCCTTACTGATCTTCGCACGAAATTCCGGGGTTTCTACCGGGGATGGGGAATACGCTCCCATTCCGCCGGTATTGGGTCCGCAATCGCCATCAAGGGCACGCTTATGATCCTGTGCCGAAGGCAGCAGCACGGCGTTCCGCCCGTCAACAAGAGCCATCATGGAGACTTCCCGGCCCTTTAGACACTCCTCCACGAGCAGGTTTCCGCCGGATTTTCCGAACCGCCGGTCCACCATTGCCTCACGCACCGCCAGCCTTGCCGAGTCGCGGTCCCGGCACACGGTGACTCCCTTGCCCGCCGCCAGGCCGTCGGCCTTGACAACCATCGGCAACGGTGACGCCTCCACATAGGCCAGCGCCTTGCCGACATCATTGAACCATTGTGAACTCCCGGCAGGAACACCAGCAGCGAACAGGATGTCCTTGGTGAAAATCTTGCTTCCTTCAAGTCGGGCGGCAGCCCGGTTCGGCCCGAACACGCGCAGGTCGGCCTCCTCGAAGCGGTCAACCAGCCCGTCACACAGCGGTGCTTCCGGCCCCACAACGGTCAGATCAGGGCGCTCGCTCTTCGCCCATGTCAGGAGCCCTTCAACATCTTCAGCCTTGATATCCAGGTTGGTGCCAAGCGCGGCCGTGCCGGCGTTGCCGGGAGCGCAGAATAACCGAGGCCGCGCCGTGTCCCCGGCCAATTTCCAAGCCAGCGCGTGCTCCCTGCCGCCGCCGCCAATCAGCAATAGTTTCATCAGCTTCCTTCTCCACCGACAATTCGACATTGCCGCCGCAGGCGGCTAGACTCTTCATATCAACGCCCGGACTCTAACAAAAGAAATGGCAATAGGCATCATTTTTCTGTATTTTTCTGTGTTGAATTCACAAGTATCTTTGGGTAGCGTATATCTCGACAAAGATAAAACGAAACGATGAAGACAAGCGTTATTATCACCATCTACAACAGGCACCCTTTGTTGAAGGCCTGCCTGCGGGCGCTCGCTCTTAATTCCGGCGGGTTCGATGAAGCAGTGGTCTCGGACGACGGTTCGGACCCCGAATCAGTTCGCGCGATGGAGGCGTTCTTCCCGGATTTCTCCTTTCCCGTGCGGTTCGTGCGCCAGGAACACCGTGGCTTCAGGGCGGCCGCCGCGAGGAACAACGGCGTGCGGGCGGCAGCTGGAGAGTACCTGGTGCTGATTGATTGCGATATCCTCCTGCTCCCCGGCACGCTAGACGCCCACCTCCGCAACGCCCGACAAGGCCGCTTTCTGGCCGGCAACCGCGCCTTGCTGAACGAGGCTACTTCCAGCCTGGCGCTGGAGGGACCCATGACGCCGGAATCCATGGATGATCTGTGGCGGCAGTCGGACCGTCAGCACCTTGGGCCTGTCCACCGCCAGTTCGAGCGGAATCGTATCCTGAGGAGACTCAAGCTCACCCGTCGGCACAAGCCGAAAATACTTGGTTGCCATTTCTCCATTTTCAGGGAAGATATCGAAAAGATCAATGGATTCGACGAGCAATATACCGGCTGGGGATTCGAGGATGATGACCTCTCCATGCGCCTGCACATGGTCGGCGTTAGAGGACGGTCCGTCATACAGGAGGCGCGCGCGCTGCACCTTTGGCATGAACCAGTGGCATCAAAACCCGACAGACTGTCGGAATCGGCCAACAAGAGGTATTTCAGGCGGCGGCGCGTTACCGCATTCTGCTTCAACGGTTTGAAAGGATAACGATGAAATCCATTATTTTGGTCGGCATTGCGTCCACACTGGCTTCCTTTCTCTGCATTAATCCGCTCGCCTGCGAAGCCCAGAACGCGGCCTTCATGCCCTATGATTACGACGGGGATGGAAAGTCGGACCTTGCCGTGTATGAGAGCGCAGAAGGCAACTGGTACATCCTGGAAAGCGAGGCATGGGCAATCCTTTCGGTCCAGTTCGGATGGGATGAGGCCAGACCGGTGCCCGGCGATTTCGACGGCGACGGCAAGGCCGATCTCGCCGTCTATCAAAGGACGTCCGGCACTTGGTATATCCTATACAGTTCCACGTGGACAATCAGCTCCCTCCAGTTCGGATCCGGGTCTGCCAGGCCGGTTTCCGGCGATTTCGACGGCGACGACAAATCTGATATCGCTCTATATGAACGGGATACGGGCACATGGTATATCCTCTACAGCTCGACGTGGACGATCAGCGTCCTCCAGTTCGGATCCAGCGCCACCCGTCCCGTGCCCGGCGACTTCGACGGCGACAACAAATCCGACTTCGCTCTGTATGAACGGGATACGGGCACATGGTACATCCTCTACAGCTCGACGTGGACGATCAGCGTCCTCCAGTTCGGATCCGGGTCTGCCAGGCCGGTTTCCGGCGATTT
Source organism: uncultured Verrucomicrobiota bacterium (assembly GCA_964458525.1). Taxonomy (GTDB): domain Bacteria; phylum Verrucomicrobiota; class Kiritimatiellia; order JAAZAB01; family JAAZAB01; genus CAYWJE01. The sequence goes on along the minus strand of CAYWJE010000158.1, from coordinate 954 downwards.
CGACGGCGACGGAAAGTCGGATTTCGCGGTCTACGAGCGCGATACCGGCGCATGGTATATTATCAACAGCTCGTCCTGGTCCCTCTGCATTGAAATTTTTGGATCAGCCTCGAGCACTCCGGTGCCCGGCGATTTCGACGGCGACGACAGAGCAGACCCGGCGGTATACGACCGCTCGTCCGGCACCTGGTATATCAAGCCAAGCAGCGGCGGAGCCGATAAGGCGATCCAATTCGGATCAAGCTCGATGGCCGCGCTGCCAGGTTTCAACGGCGGGGCAACGGAAGGACTGGTCTATCTCGCGTTCGGCGACAGCATCACATATGGAACGGGAAGCAGCAGCGACGGACCCGCAACCGGCTATCCCGCCCTTCTTGAGCCTGTCCTCGAGCCGGCATTCGGCGGACACTTCGCCTCCGCTAACGCGGGCAATCCCGGCGAGATAACGACGGACGGTCTCACAAGGTTCGCATCCGAGCTGTCCCGGAACAACCCCGATATCGTCCTGCTGATGGAAGGAACAAATGACGAATTCTTCCAGATCCCTTTCAGCCAGACGGAGGCAAACCTCCGCGCTATGATCGAAACAGCCATGGGCCAAGGCATAGGCGTGGTGATCGCCACGATCCCCCCGGTGATAAGCAATCAGTACCGCGACCGCAGCGGTCAAATGGCTCTCATCCAGGCATTCAACCCCAGGATCTACGCCATCGCCTCGGATTACGGCATTCCCGTTGCGCGCGTGCACGAGTCAATAACGGCCGTGCCCGGATGGGAGCAGCTGCTGATTGATCAGCCCACAGCCAACCATCCGAACGACGCCGGATACGCGATCGTGGCGGATGCCTTCTTCGCAGCCATATCAGAAGGAATCAACGCGGGTTTGTTCTATTAAAGGCGCTTCCGGGTTTTCCGTGTGTTTTTTTTGTACCCGTTCACGGTTCACGGTTCACG
>CAYWJE010000157.1:0-8641 GCA_964458525.1 uncultured Verrucomicrobiota bacterium | reverse complement strand
CCTGTGATAAAGTATATTGTTCAAAAGATTATTTTTTATGAAAACGAACCGGTCCTCATATTCTGATTCGGTCAGTTCCGCAGAGTATCACCCGTCCGTGAGCCTCAGGAACCGCCCTGTTTTCTCGCCCGGCCATTCCTTTGTCCAATGGGTTTTTCAGCAAACCCTTGAGCCAAGGCCTCTTACGCCCATGATCAGGTTGACCGGAGAACATCGCGCGAAACGGCAAGCCGAACGGGGCGACTGCTTGCCATGGAGGATATGGCGGAGACGAACCACCTCCCGCTTACCTGCGCAAAGTAAATCGGCGCCCGTGGCCCGGTGTCGGCAGCAGACCGGATGGCGGTTTTCCTGGCGCCTCCCTAAGGTGAACTTGCGGCGCCCTTTGATCCTTGCCGCCGCGCTTGCGTGCTCCGGGTTGGCCGCAGTGATATTCATCACCGGCTATACGCACGAACGCATTCACCGCTATGACGAGATCATCATCGGCAGCGGCAGAACGCACGGCGTGCAGCCTGAGCTCGTGCGCGCCGTGATCAGGCGCGAGAGCAGATTCAACCCGCGCGCCGTTGGAAGGAGCGGGGAAATCGGTCTCATGCAGGTCACGGAACTGGCGGCCATCGAGTGGGCAGTCTCCGCAGGCTTGAATTCCTTCACAAAGGAAGCGCTGTTTGATCCCGAGGTCAACATCCGGGCTGGGACATGGTACCTTGGCCGCGCGCTGAAGCGCTGGTCGCACAAGGATCAGCCGCTGCCTTACGCCCTCGCCGAATACAATGCTGGGCGCTCCAACGCCAGGCGCTGGGCTGCCGACGACGGGGGAGACGAACAGAATTTCATCAACGCGATTACCTTCCCATCAACAAGACGCTACATAGAGGGTATCATTCGTGATTATGAAGCCAGGGCGGGGATGCGCACTGATGTTGCGTCATACCATTCTTCGTTGGTGCCTGAAAGCAGGGCGGATTGATAAGAGAGCCTCTTGCAGAAAGAACCCAGGATGGAGGTTCTGTGAACGCCTCAAGGGAATAGCACTATGGAAAGGATGTAACAATGGACATTAGCACGGTTGCAGCGGTTCTCCTGATTGCGTCGTCTTCGCTTGCGCTGGCGGGCGAAGCAACAACCTCCGACCAGAAAGACTCGCAAAAGCAAGAGAAGAAGGAAATGCAGAAGGAGCAGAAGAAGCAGGGACTAGCCTCCGACCAGATCAAGACATTGCAGACAATCGCATTGACGGTAGAGGAAAAGGACGGGGACCTTCTTTTTTCATGGAGTCCTGCCACAGCGCAGGATTCCGGCGGAGTTAAGATCGCTTATTCCACGACCAACCCTGAACCGGTTTATCCCTTCGATTCATATATAGCATGGCTGCCGGGAAGCAACATTTCATCCCACGTTGTCAAGAACGCGCAGGCTACCGCAAAAGAGGCGAGATATTACAGAGTCTGCGCCGTCATGCCGGACAACCATGCCGCATATTCCGCGCTTTCCAATGTAGTCAAGATCGGGCCAATCAACGCAAGCGAAGCGACTCAACAATATTGGCAGGCGAAACAGGAAGCCAAGCAGAAAGAAAAGGAGCTTAACAAGGCCTCCTCGACAAAGGATTCAACAGGCAAGGAAGACAAGCTCAAAAAGGACCTCTCGGCGAAGGATGATTCTTCTGGGACATCCGGAAAAACCTCATCTAACGCCGCCTTATTCTGCCCAAAATGCGGCAACAAATGCGGATCAGACGATAACTACTGCTCCAAGTGCGGAAACAAGCTCAAGTGAGAGAGCGGTTCGCGAAAGGCAGTTGATAATTATATGCCCCGAGCGGAGCGCTACTTGAAGTCTTCTATGTCGGCGCCGAGCAGCTCGCCGGCGATATCTTCCAGCGTTATTATCCCCACGCACTGCTTTTGCGCGTCAATTACCGAGAAGAGATGTTCCTTGCGCGAAAGCATTGCGCGAAGCCCGACCATGAGAGTCTCCTGTGCCTTGATCTCGGGAATCGGCTTGGCCGAGGCCACGAGATTTGTGATTTCGCCGGCCGACGATGGAATCGCATGCTTGATGCCGATATATGCGAAAATGTCGCGCGCCTCGCCGGTCCGACTCACCGGGTAGCGCGAGTGCCCCGTCGCCTGCGCCATGGACAGTATCGCCTTGGGCGCATCTCCGTTCTTTATGAACTGGACGCGCTCCACCGGTATCATGGCCCGCCCTATCGTGGTATGGCTCAACCGGATCGCGTTGATAATGATATTCTCCTGCTCAAGGCCTATCACCTTCCCTGTCCGCGCCAGCGCGGCAAGCGTGATCAGGTCGGCAGTCGTAATCTGCTCAGACTCACGCTCGGAGATAAGGCGGCTAAAAATCACCTCACTCAGGAGGACGAACGGGCGCAATGCCCTGGTGACGACCTCAAGGATCGGCCCGGCATAAGGCGCAAGCCTGTTGAGAAATATCACCCCTAGAATTTTAGGAAGAATCTCCGTGCCAAGCAGGATCACCAGCGTAAACAGGACGGAGAAAATCCAGATATTGTTGCCTCCGAACAACTTGAGAAACGCCCCTCCGGCAACAGTCGCACCGCCCGTGTGCGCAACGGTGTTCAGCACCAGGATAGCTGTTATCGGCTGGGATATATTCCGCTTCAGGCGCCGCCACGCATCGGCGGAGCGGGGACTCACCGCCTGCAAACGATTGATAGCAAGCGGGTTGAGACTTAGAAGCATCGCCTCCGCCAGAGAACATAGAAAAGAAACGACGATCGCTATTGAAGAACTGATTATGAGAACAGATATCATGTGCTGAATTTATAATCAAGACCGCCGGTTTATTCAACAAGAAACCAGGACCATCACGCCATAGGGCATCAGGTTGATAATCTTCTCCTCGACCCTGCCGGTCAACAGGTCACTGTGCGAACCCTTGATCTCAACGGTTTGAGCACTGTCATTGAAGTTCATAAGGAACACGAACCTCGTACTCCCGTCCGTTCTGGCCTGCGCGGTCACACCTGGCGGCAGATCGGCATCAAGCGCTCTCTCGATTGAGAGATCCCCGACCAGTCTTCCATAGAAATCGGCCATGAACCGGTGATCGTTGCGGGAGGCCATGTAGTATGCACGCCCTTTGCCGTGCTTATTGACGGTCAGGGCGGGGCCGCCAGCCAGATAGTCGGAGGCATACGAGGCAAGGGCTGATGCGCCCTCGAGGTGAATTACAGAACAGGTGTCAACGGCGGAATACCGGCCGTTCATGCCGAGCGTGTTCCCCTCCTTCATTTCCACGGCCACCGACTCGCCGGGAAAATAGTCTTGACTCTCCTCCTCGCGAACCCCGAACACATCGCGCAGCCCGGCTCCCGGAATGCCGCCGAGGAAACAGAGGTCGGACTCATCAACAACCGCGCTCCAATAGGTCATCACCGCGGTTCCGCCAAGTTCCACATAGCTCTTCAGCCGGTCGCCAAAGCCGGGTCTCAGCATGTAGGCCATCGGCAGAACCACCAACTTGTATGCATCGAGCGGGCAGGACTGGTCAATCACATCAACCGGCACGCCGTGCTCCCAGAAGGGACGATAGTGGGAGAGGCACACCTTGCGATACTTCACGTTCTCGCCCAGGTGGACACTCGCCCCTGTTTCAAGAGCCCACTGGTTCTCCCAGTCCAGCACAATTGCCGCCTCGGCGTGAACCGCGACACCCACTACATCGTCGAGCCTGGCCAGAGCATCACCCACCTCCGCGACTTCCCTGAACTCGCGGGTATGCTCGTTGCCAACATGGTCAACCACGGCGCCATGAAACTTCTCCACCCCGCCCCTACCCTTGCGCCACTGAAAATATTGGACAGTATCGGAGCCGTGTGCGACAGCCTGGAGGCTCGACAGCAGGTGCATTCCCGGTTTCTTGCGTTTTTTTATGCAGCGGCGTGTCGCAATGCTGGGCACGCTCTCCATCAGCATGAACGGCCTGCCGCCACCCATGCTTCGGTTGATATCGTGACACATGCCGGTCCGGGCCGCCTCCGTGACATCGTCCCCGGTTTCATGCCACGCCGGATAGGAATCCCACGAGACCACGTCCACCGCCCGCGCAAAAGCCCAGTAGTCGAGAGTGGCAGATTGTGTCATGAAATTTGTCGTCACGGGAACCTGCGGCGTTATCTCCTTCAGCGGGGCGGTCTCCGCCTTAAAGAAGTCAATAGTCTGCGCCGTCTTAAACCGTTCCCAGTCGAGCATCAACCCATGAATGCTGATGTCAGTTGGAGTTATGTAATCCCATGACGGAAAAGTATGCGACCAGAACGACGACCAGTAGGCATGGTTCAGCCTGTCAATATCATTCGCGTACCGCGCCTTCAGCCACTTGCGGAATGCGCCGTAGCACAACTCGCAATGACAGTCTTCGCCGTTGTATTCATTCGAAGCATGCCAAACGAGAAGCGCGGGATGATCCTTGTAGCGCTCCGCCAGTCGGGAGTTGATAATGCGGCATTTCTCGCGGTAAACCGGCGAAGTGCGGCAGTGATTATGGCGGCCGCCGTGCAGTTCTCGGGTCCCATCCGCCTTCACCCGGCAGACCTCGGGATAGGCTCGACTCAACCATGCCGGCTTCGATCCGCTCGGCGTGGCAAGAACAGCATACGCGCCGTTCTCAGAAAACATATCCATTATCCTGTCCAGCCAGCCGAACTCGAATTGTCCCTCTCCGGGCTCCAGCGCGGACCACGAAAAGATCCCCACGGACATCACGTTGCATTGCGCCAGTTTCATGAGGCGCATGTCCTCGTCCCATATCTCGGGGGTGCGAAACCATTGGTCCGGGTTGTAATCGCCACCATGCAACAATCGCCTGCATACGGGATTGATCGGATCATAACGTTTCTTCATGCGGTCTCCAATGTGTCATTCGCACGTCTATGATGCTCGCTCACTGTGGTCTCAATGATAATGACTGCTCAGTAAGTCGGGAGTCAGAACTCAGAATACAGAATAAAATACGCAAGAATCAGCCATTGAAGAGGGCAAAGGACATTCCGCCAAGACCCTGCATTTAGCGCCTGTTCTCTTTGTATTCTCTTGGATCATAAGGGATTGCTTATTCTGACTACTGAATTGCCGCTTCGCTCCCATAACTTCGTATGGGCTCTGCCGAATACGGCGGTCTGACTCCTGAACAGTTGCGTCAGAAGTTTAAGACATTCATGACAAATTAACACCGGCTTCTGACTCTTCAATTCTGAGTAGTTGAATGATATTAAGTGATCCGCCGACGTCAAGCGGTTTTCTGTGATTTTGGCGTCCCACCCCGGCGGACCCGGCGCGGCCAAGGGTCTCTTTCCGAGCGTCAGGGCGACCCCGCTTCCTAAATGTTATTCTAATGCGAACCTTGCCCGCCCGCCTGCATTTTCTTGTTATTTGTCGCAGTTTTTAAAGTATGAGGTACTAAATCGGCCAGTTATGCTTTCTCTATCAGGATCATCCCTATTACTCACGGGTTCACAGTTCTTCCGCCAACTGCTCCAGCCTTTGAATGCTTTGTTCCGCCACCTTGCGCTCCTTGGCAAAATAGCGCTTCATTCGGTCAACCAGAGATCGTTGTTCCTCCGGCGATTTGAAATGACCGAGCAGTTCCCTTGTCCACTTTATGTTTGCCTCAACCTCATCGGGAATCCTCTCACTGTCATGGCGGACTGCATTCTCCGGGCATAAGTCGTGGCACTTGCCACAACGGATGCATAATCTGTCGTCAATCACGGCTGTCTCGCTCTTTATGGAAATCGCGCCAACAGGGCATTCTTCGACGCATATACCGCACATCACACAATCCTCCGTCTTAATCCAAGGCATCTTATCTCTCCTTATTTGTTTCTGTGTATCCTTTGGGTGTTGACAATGTTCGATGGCTATACTACTGTTCTAGGTAGTGAATCACAAGAGTTTTTTGCGCTCGCGTTGAACACCTGAATGCTGTATCATAAGATACAGACTGAACGCAAAGAGCAACAATGGCAATCAAACACACAGGAGGGGGGACAATGCCTATATACGAGTATAATTGCAAGAAATGCGGCCACAAATTCGATCACTTTGCACGAACTTTGGCGGACATCGCTAAAAAATGCCCGAAGTGCGGAGCAAGCAATCCAACCAAGCAATTCTCCACGTTCAATGCTTCGGTTTCGGGAGGAAGCGCTGGCGTGTCATGTCCTACAGGCACGTGTCCTACGTGCCCCACGGGAACATGCTCACTGTAGTTAATCGGGCTTGAAAGGCAGATAAAATGGAGAATGTGGTCATTATTGGAACGGGTCCTGCGGGACTGTCGGCGGCGATCTATGCGGCCAGGGCGGACCTGAAACCGTTGGTCGTGGAAGGCGGCACTCCGGGTGGACAGTTGACCGTCACCCATGAAGTTGAGAACTATCCCGGGTTCCCGAATGTCGTCTCCGGCTTGGAACTGATGGAATCATTCAGCAATCTGGTTAAATGCGACGAACACGGTTTTATCAAGGTGGAACAACGGTCATCACGAACTTCGGCCCCCGGCATTTTCGCATGCGGCGATGTGTGCGATCCGGTCTACAAGCAGGCGGTCGTCGCGGCCGGGACAGGGTGTGTCGCGGCACTTGACGCACAGAAATATCTAGAATTCCTTTGAGCTGTGCGCGAATGAATGCCCTGATATCAACCGTCAAACACGCGCTTATGATCACGGGGTTCGTGAGCGTGATGATGCTCGTGATAGAGTATGTCAACGTTCTTACACAAGGCAAGTGGCAGGAACGCATAAGCCATCGAAGGTGGGGGCAATACCTGCTGGCGGCTTTTCTGGGAGCCGTGCCGGGATGTCTGGGCGCGTTCGCGGTTGTAGCCATGTATTCTCACCGGACGCTGACCATCGGCGCCGTTGTCGCAGCGATGATCGCAACCGCCGGGGATGAATCGTTTGTAATGTTCGCCATGATTCCCCGAACGGCTCTGCCGCTTCACGGTATCCTGTTTCTTCTCGGCATCGTTTCGGGCGCCCTCACAGATGCCGTTCTGGGCCGTCGGCTTACAGCCAGATTGTCTTGCGACGCCGATTTCACGGTACACGAAGAAGAACATTGTGTTTGTTTTCCCCGCGGGAAGATTTTGACGCAATGGCAACATTGTTCTCCGGCCCGAGGCGTGTTGACATTATCGCTTGCGCTTTTCCTTCTGGCGATCCTCAGCGGCCAGGTTGGCCCGCCGCAGTGGAATTGGATCCGGATATCGCTTGCGTTTGTATCTTCGGTCGCCCTTTTTATCGCGGGAACGGTTCCCGATCACTTTCTTGAAGAGCACTTATGGAATCATGTCGTTCGCGGGCACATTCCCCGTATATTTTTGTGGACACTCGGCGCCATGCTTTTCCTGCACTTTGTTGTTGAGCAGTGGCAAATCGGCGGCGTTATACAGCAAAGCAAGTGGATTATACTCGGTGTCGCCGGCCTCATGGGGATCATTCCCGAATCCGGTCCTCATCTGATTTTCGTGACGATGTTTGCAAAAGGCTTCGTACCCTTCAGTGTTTTATTAACAAGCTCGATCGTGCAGGACGGACACGGTATGCTTCCGCTTCTGGCGCACTCGCGCCGTGCATTCCTGGTGATAAAGCTGATCAATCTGCTCATTGGGCTTGCCGTTGGCGCGCTTGTTATGGCACTGGGGCGATAACAGAACAAGACCGGCCATCGTGCCGATCACGATCCCAATCATTGGCATGATATCGAGGGCAAACTGATACGCTCAGCAACAAGACGGACCTGAAAAACCTTCTCATAGACACTCGTCATAATCAACCAATCCATCTACGAGACATTTCAGATGTTTATAGGGCCGCCCGGTCACCTGTCGCAGCGCGTGCTTTTTTGAGATATTCCCGCATGCATGCCTTGCACGTTCGCCCTGACGCGCCGGTCTTGGCGAAGTTCTGAAATTCTTTAAGCCAGGTTTTGCCCTGGTCCGAACGCGTGCCGATGAATGCGAGAAAGCAAACGAACTTCTCGAGCGCGGGAATGTTGATCGCGTGTTCCATCTCACATGCGATTGACTCTGCCTGTTTGACTTCAACGGCCAAAACGTCCCGGAGAAAGTCAAGAATAATTCGGTGGCGTAACAGGATTTCATCGGCTACATGCTGTCCTTCGTTCGTCAGCGTTACCGGCTCATAAGGCTGATAATTGATCAACCCCTTGGAAGAAAGACTCTGCAGCGCTGCCGTCACCGCGGATTTTGCGACACCGAGATGGGATGCGATATCGCTAACGCGTGCAAAACGTTTTTCCCTCTGGAACTTATTTGCGACCGCAAGATAATCCTCTAACGTAGCGCTTAACTTCTTTACCATCATTATCTCCTGCCTTGCCATTCATCCCGCGCGGGCTCCTGACCGAAGCCATCCAGCGTGAGTCGCTGCCAGGCGAACATTGGTTAAAACCGATTGACTCCAGTAAGTGCAATTCAATTAACACACACAAACGTGCTTCTCCTTTTCTCGTGTGGCAGACAAACCGGCGACACTGCCGCGACAATACACAAACCCGCTTGCGGACATCTTGCACTTGCAGTATCTACATTAATTAACCATAACTTTATTCTATAAATACAACATT
>CAYWJE010000156.1:0-8644 GCA_964458525.1 uncultured Verrucomicrobiota bacterium | reverse complement strand
CTGAACACCCGCAACACGTATAGCTTGCAATACTCAGTCGGATTTGTTTGACTCAAGTTACTCAAACAATCGAAGTTTAACTATACGTGTTGCCTTCAGCGACCTGAAAGCCTGCATGATAATTTCCTGCGTCTGGTTATCCAGGGAACTTGTCGCTTTGTCGACAACGAGAATCGGGCACTCCTTCACAAATGAACGGGCGTGGTCTTGACTTCAGGTGCAAGTCGGAGCGCCGCGCGCTTGATGAGTTGGATCGTGTAACCTCGCGCTACAAGATCACCCAGTTCGGCCTGACGGATTGCATTATTAACATGCGCTATTGGAAAACCCTTTTCCCCGAACTCGCGCGGCGTGGCGCTCCTTATCGCATGTTTTTCGAGATCAAGTTCAACTTGAGCCGTGAGCACATGAGGGTGCTTTCAGAGGCTGGCGCGGTTTGGCTTCAGCCGGGAATAGAGGGATTGCATGACGATATCCTGCGTCTGATGAACAAGGGTGTAACGGCGCTGGAAAACGTGCAGGCTCTTAAATTCGCGCGTGAGTACGGTGTCCGCATGGCCTGGCATCTGCTGGTTGGCTTCCCCGACGAATCCGATGAATGGCATATCGAGATGGCCCGCATACTCCCGCGATTATATCATCTCCAGCCCATCCAGGGCGTTCTCAATATCAGGTTCGACCGGTTCAGCGCATACCAGGCACACCCGGAGCGCTACGGGTTAGAAATTGAGCCTTTTCCCGCCTGTTCCGCTATCTATCCGATTGATGAAACGGCCGTTCGCGAAATCGCCTATTATTTTCGGAGCGTTGTGGCGGGCAGCTCGCATCATCCTGATGCCCGGGTTTCTCCGGGCATCGAGGCGCTGAGGGTATGTGAAAAGGAGTGGACTTCCGCGTGGAACCGGCCTATGCCCGTTCTCCTGTGCATGGAAGATAAGCCTGATGGTATTGATATCTACGACACGCGCCCCTGCGCTCCGCATCGCCGCGTCATGCTCACAGGCCTCGATGCCGAGCTATACAGGCGGATCGAGTCGGTCACGGACGAGCACGATCTTGTCGAACAGCTTGCTGAAAAGGGCTATTCGGAAGAGGCTGTTCTATCGTCTCTCGACAGGCTTGATAAATCGCTCCTGGTGCTGCGCTTGTCGGGCACGGCTCTGGCCCTGGCGGTGCCCGGGGCGAACCCGTCGCTTCCCTCGCGAAACAAGGTTCCGTTCGGAAGCGTTCCAATGGCCAATGCCGGCAGAATGGTGAAGTTCTTTCACGACAAGCCGCGTGCCGTCAGATCTCTCTCACGTTGATACAGCACGCTGTCTTGGATTTCAGGGCGCAGTGCGAATTCCTAGCCATTAGGAGTAACAGGAGCGTCCCGTTAATGCGAAAACCGCGCTGAAGCGTTCTGACACCCTGGCAGGAATGGTTTTCGATATCATATCCGCATCAGGAAGCGGAAGCGCCAGCAAATCGGCGGCAAAGCAGCTGATCGGAGAAATTCCGGTCAGGCGTGAACCCGGGCGATCGCGGTCTTGATGAAGAACCGCACGAAGGCGGGCATCAGCAAACCGGACAGCTTCCTGATCAGTAATGTTCTCTTGCATGACGAAATCCTTCACCGCCAAGCCAACTACTCGTTTGCAATTTGGCGGCCGCACAAGGCCCCGACTCTCCAGGAGGTCGGGGCGGCCCTGCCATGAATTCAAACGGCACGGCGCGGAATTCACGGCTTTGACTGCTTCGAGCTATTCCATGCGGCGTAATAATCGTTGATTGTAGCAACGAGATTATTGCCTATGGTCGAGTAGTCCTCGTTGTCGAGGTTTGCGAGAGATACACGGGCGGACCATTCGGGACCTGCAAATCCCTCGCCGGGCAGCAGGACCGCTCCATAGGAGTTTGCGAGGTGCAGCAGCAGATCAAAGGGCGAATATGTTTCCGTGAGATGGGCCGCGAATTCAGCGCCATGCAGCTTTTCCGAAAGGTCGCGCATATTGATCAGCGTGTAATAGAATGTCTGGTCCTTGCCAGCGGGCGGCGACAGCTTCAACGGAGCGTAGAGCAGCCCCATCCTGTGGTGCAACAGTGTTTGTATGCTCTTCTTGTATGCCTTGTCCGTGTCCAGGAGATCGTAGAAGGAAAAGAGCGTCATTATGCATTGTTGCGGCGTTGAGAGCCCGCCGGTGTGGGCAAGAGCCACGGACCGGCTGTCTATCAGGAGCCTGTCAATGAAGGCGATCGCATCCGGATCATCGGAGACTGTCTCATATCTCTTCCGGAGGCGCGCTTTCTTATCATCGGGAAGGGATTGTATTTTAGCATCAAGTATATTTGAGCGCTGGACGAAGATGACACCCAGCCGCCAGCCCGTGACGCCGACATATTTGGAAAAGGAGAATACTCCTATGCAGTTTTCGGGTACCTGCTGGATCAGGTCGTGAAACTCGTTCACGAACGGAACGTAGACCGTGTCGGTGAGCACAATCAGATCCTTCCGCTCTTTGCGGATGAGGTCCGCCATGGCATCAACGCTGGCTTTTCCCATGCTGACCGCGCCGGGATTCATGGGGTTAACCATGAAAAGAGCCTTGATGGAGGGATTCCGGAGTTTTTCAATTTCCGCGGCGGGCACATGCCACCCCTCGGTCTCCGAACCTTCGATGTATATGGGCTCAAGTTTGTAGTCGTTAAGCACCGGAATTTCGATGTACGGAGAGAAGATCGGGGTGATGATTGCTATTTTATCACCGGGGAGAAGTATGAAATTCTCTTTCAAGGTGTTGAATACATAAATCATCGCCGCTGTTGCGCCCTCCGTGGTGAAGAGGTCAAAGGTGGCGTCGGGAATACGATTGGAGGGGAAATGCAGCATCTCCAGGTATTCCTCGACGACTACTTCGGGTGTCTTCAGCATGCGCGATGGAGTGGGGTAGTGATCGCCGAGAATCGCATCAGCCATGTCCGACACGAAGATGTCCGGCTCTATTTTGAGTTTTGTCCGGGCGTGGTCCATGCACGCGGTGAGGAAGTCCGCCGTATCCCGGTCAGCCTCGGCTGCCAGGAATTTCTTAAAGGTCGTCGCTGCGTCTTTCGAGCTGACAGGCGGAAAACCGAGGTCGCCCTCGGACTTGACCACGCGCGCCCGGTCCGTGGCAAAGCGATGAAGCATTGCAAATGCGTAGCGTACGCGGGTGTTCACGAAGTTCGGGTTGCCGCGTCCCGCGTTGCACACATGCTTGCCGGAAGCTTCCGCCGCGTCAATCAGGATGTTCTTGAATTCGAAGGGGCTGAGCTGCTCATATTCCTTGCGCTGCTCGGGCGTGAGCGGACGTATATCAGCAGCATGCAGGGATGCATTTGCCGCGGCGAGGGCGGTTGCAAGGATCAGGATGCGCATCGAGTTATTCTTCATGTTGTTTCCTTTCTATGTTGTGCAAGCGACTAAGTCATTTGTCTATACATGTTCTATTTTGCCGGCTGACCGCGAAACGCCCTGCCGAGCCGCTCGAGTCCCGCAGAACAGTCCCGGCCGGGCAGGCAGGCGTCAATGACGACCACCTTGTCCTCGTTCTTTGCGGCGGTGTCCATCGCGGCGACGAGCTCTTCTTCCGTCGTCACCCGCAGCCCGATCGCCTCGTCAGCGCCGCCGAACACCGAGGCAAGGCGGTCGTAGCGCCACGCCTGGATGTCGTTGTAAGGCCCGTCCTCGTGAAGCGCGCGCTCAATGAGATAGCCATCGTTGTTCACTACGATGATGATGGCCGCGGTCTTCCGTCTGATCAAGGTGGATATCTCCTGCGCGGTCATTTGCAGCGCTCCGTCGCCTGTGAGAACGACCGGCCGCTTGTCGGGGCGTGCGAGCGCAACTCCCAGCGCCGCCGGGGTGCAGTAGCCTATGGCGGCATAGTAGGGTTGCGTTATGAAATTCTCCGCTTCCTCGATGTGGAACTCGGGCGCCGCGCAGAAAGCGTCGCCCGGCTCCGCGAGCAGTACATTGTTGTCCTCGAGAAAGGAGTCAACGCATTTGTAGAGGCGTGGGGCTGTAAGCGTTTTGGATTCATCAGCAACAAAGGAGGTCTTTGGACGGTAGACCTCCGCGGGGTGGGAGGACTGGTAGGAACGCGTCTCGATCATTGGAATGAGCGCTTCGAGGAAATCCTCCAGACGCACGCTGTCGAAATGATGCCAACCGATGCGCACCCTGTCCGCCCCAGCCGATATCATGCGGTGCTCATCAATGTGTACGCTGAAGAGACCTGTGTCAAGGTCTGTCATTTGCACGCCCAGCGAGAGGACGCAATCCGACTCCTCGACCTGCTTCCGGGTGATCTCGCGGCTCCATCCGCCCTGGTAGATCCCCGCAAACTGCGGGTGGAACTCGGGAAGCAGGCTCTTGCTACTGAGCATCGTGGCGAACGGGAGCTCGGCTGTCTCAACGAGCCGCAGCGCCGTTTTCCCAAGTCCATGCCGCATGAGTTCGGTTCCAGCCAGCACGATGGGATGGCTGGCGTTGTTGATCATTGCCGCGGCCTCCGCCGCGCTCTCGGCGAGGCTGTTTTCATCCGACACGATCTTTTCCTGCGCGAGTGGGGCGCGAGGTTCCCGGCACTGGACGACGGCTATGTCGGCCGGCAGTTCGATGTACGCTGGCAGCTTGCGGGCGAGGCAACGGCTTATGACCCGGTCTATCGTGTCCGGCGCGGTTTCAGCATCGGTGAGTATGGCGGCGTCGGCTGTTATCTTGTGGAATATCTCATACTGCATCTGATAGTTGGCAACCAGATGGTGAACCAGCGCCCCGGTCAGCCTCCGCTTCATGGGCGGCGCGCCCGATATGACGATCATTGGAACCTGTTCGGCATATGCGCCGGCGACGGCGTTCAATATGCTCAGACCGCCCACGCCGTAGGTCACGGTGGCTGCACCAATGCCGTTCATCCGCGCATAGCCGTCCGCCGCATAGCCCGCGTTAAGCTCGTTGCAGGTTCCGACCCATTCGATGGGGCTGGCAATGACCTCGTCGAGAAAATCGAGGACGTAGTCGCCCGGCACCCCGAAAAGATGGTTTACGCCAGCTTCCTTGAGCCGCGCGATGATGTAACGCGATACGGTGTAATGCTCTTTCATTGTATTGTCTCCATTTGTCCGATTTAGATCAGCTTATCATTCTTCGGATACTCGCGTCAACTGAACCATTCATGATAAAGATTGATATCAAAATGAGTGCTTTCGTCAATTTTCCCTCCCCGGGTTCACCGGCTCGATGATGAACGTGAATGCGTGACAGCCCGGTTGAACCTGGAATTCGGGATGGATGTTCTGTGTCCACCCCGCGTCGCCGCCAAGCCCGCTCTGCGCGGCGTCTAGGTGAAGGAACACCTCGGGCCGGGCGGGGAGCTCATGCAGGTACTTGGCTTTCGCCAGGTCCTGTGCGTTGTTGTGCAGGGCGGAAAAGCTGAACAAAGGCTGCACGGCCCTGAAACGGATGCCGACCCCGTCCTCACGGGTGAGCGCGAGCCAGCGCGTGTCCTGACGAGATCCGTTCTCCGAGGGATAGATGTAGGGCACCGCCAGATCGGAGACCGCTGTACGGTAGCGGGCGACCACGGCGGCTTTCTTGCGGTCTGGGTAGTTCTCAAACGGGCCGCGCCCGAACCATTCGGCGCGCTTAAGGCATCCGTCGAAAACAGCCTCCAGCCCCACACGCGGCAGGAACGGGAGCTCGTCAGCCATATTGAAGACAGTGGATATGAAGAGCATTTCATCCTCGAAGGCATACCTGGTCCTGGTTCGGAATATCGCCCGGCCCCGATATGAACAGGTGGTATCGGCCACAATGCGCAGGCCTGCCTTGTCCAGCGAGCTGACGCCCACGGCATCCACCGTCCGATCGAGCCTGTCGAGGCCCGCGCCGTGCCAGAGTCCGGCATAGGTGCGCTCGCCGCCCTGCGCTTCGTCAATATCGGTCGGCGCCCGGAAGAAGCTCTCGTGGAATCCCCGCACGAGAAGCTCCGTTCCGCCAACACGTATCGAGCTCAATGCGGCCGTCGCCGGATCAAACACCATTGAGAAAGGATCGGCCCCAAGCACAACAGGCGCTTTCGGGCTGGATGCATTGCGGAGCGGCGGTGGCAGGGCCGGGACGGCAACCGGGAGCTTCACCTGCTCCCACGCAACGATGTGGCCCGCGGGCGCCCACGGCGCCTCATGCTTGAGAACGCAGCGCAGGTTGACGAAATATTCGGCGCCGGGCTGTACATCGGGCGGAGCGAAGGGCACCTCGATGAACGAGGAGTCCCGCTCCAGCGTGTAGCCGCCAAGCGCGGCGGCGACGAGCCTGGCTGACTTCACCAAGCCCTCGCACGGCGGCGTGTCGGGCAATGGCATGCGACCGGATTGCACCGTTTCGCCGTCGGCCTGGATGTCCCATTCGAGCTCAAGATGGGCAAGCCCCGATTCGAGGTGGAGATTGAAGATGCGGAACTTTCCCACGCGCGTGTCGGCGTCGGAGACGGGCTCGATCTTCACCGGTGCCTGGCACTTCCACATCTCGTAGGCGGCCGGCTTGAGGGAGAGGTCGGTGAAGACGACGCCGTTAAGGCACATGCGCGCCACGGACGGGCGCTCGCCTTCAAGCTCCCCGTAGACGTGGTAGGAACGACCGTCCGGGAGTTTTTTTACCAGCGCCTTGTCGGCCCAGTCCCACATGAATCCGCCCTGGAAGCGGGGCTGCGAGTAGATCATGTCCCAGTACTTGAAGAAGTTGCCGGCGCTGTTGCCCTTTCCGTAAGCATACTCGCACATGACCATTGGCCGCTTTTCGGATGGGTCGGCGAGCATGTCGCGTACCCAGTCCAGCTGCGGGTACATGGGCGCGAAGATGTCAGAAACCTCCGGGCCCGGGCGCCCGCTCTCGTATTGGACCGGGCGTGTGTCGTCAAAGGCGCGTATCCAGGCCGCCATGGCGGCGTGATGCGGGCCGACCGACGATTCGTTGCCCAGCGACCAGGTGATCACGCAGGGGCGGTTGCGGTCGCGTAGCACCATGCGCGTGGCGCGCTGCAAGTAGGCGCCTGCCCACTCGGGAGAGCGCGAGAGAACACCCCACAGCTGATGCGTCTCGAGGTTTGCCTCGTCTGTCACGTAGATTCCAAGTTCGTCGCAAAGATCATACCAGCGCGTGTCATGGGGATAGTGGGACGTGCGCACCGCGTTGAAATTAAGCCGCTTCATGGCGACCAACTCCTTCCGCATCCAATCCATCGAAAGCGTGCGGCCGGTGTCTGGGTTGTGCTCATGCTGGTCCACGCCTCGTATGACGAGCCGCCGTCCGTTGAGAAGAAGCAGTCCGTCCCGGATCTCGACCTGCCTGAATCCCACGCGCGCACTCTCGGCGTCCATCACCGCGCCGGACTTGTCGCGGAGCGTCAGCACCGCGGTGTATAGAACGGGCGTCTCAGCGTTCCAGTGGCGCGGCGCCTTGACGTTCGCGCGAAGATTGGCGGCAAAACTGTCGGGCTTATCCGAGGAATAGGCCTGCGAAACCCCGTTGACCTGGTCGGTTACCGGCGCGTCGAAAACGGGACACCCCTCGGGATCGAACAGCTCCAGGGAAAGCGTCCACCCGTCGGCCGGGTCGAGGGCTGAGCAGAACGCGGCGACATCGAGAACGGCATCGCGATAATCCTTGTCGAAGATAGTCCTAATGGTGAAATCCCGCAGGTGCACCCGCGGCTTGGCGAAGAGAGTGACATCGCGCTGTATCCCGGACATCTGCCAGTAGTCCTGGTCCTCAAGATACGTTGCCGCAGCGATGCGAAGGACCTTTACCGCGAGAATGTTCGTGCCCTTCTGTAGATAAGGCGTGATATTGAACTCTGCGGGTAGCCGACTGTCGGTGCTGAATCCGGCCTCGTGCCCGTTCAGCCACGCATAGAATACGGAATCAACCGAGTCGAAGTTGAGAAAGATGTCGCACCCGCTCCAGTCGGTGGGAATATTGAATGATGTGACGTAGCAGCCGGTCGGATTGGCCTGCGGGGCATGCGGCGGATTGCATGGGAAAGGATAGATCACATTAGTGTAGATGGGCCTGTCGAAGCCATGGAGCTGCCAGTTGGATGGAACAGGCAGGTCGTGCCAGCCGGAAACGTCAAAACCCGGATCGAAGAAGGAGGGGGCGGATTGCGGATTGTCGAAGAGACGGAATTTCCATGCGCCGTTGAGAGAGAGGACGAACCGCGATGCCGCGCGGTCGCATGATCGAGCCTGTTCCCCTGATTCGTACGCACCCCACGGCACGTGAGTTGTTTCGCGGCCTCGTTCGACAAGTCCAGGCGATTCCCATTCAGGCTTGCTGTGCATGACGATATTCCTTTGTGGTTTTTGCGGAAGAAGCTGTCATATATGGACGGATAAGTCAAGCTGGACAGCTGGACAGCTGGAGATCTGGATTATCAATCTGGAACTCAGGAACGCAGGAAAGGGATGTGTTGCGCGCCGAGAAAAATATGTACTGACTTCTTCGTCATTATGATCAAGATTTTCGTCGAATCGGAAATGAAAGGAATGGAAGTGAGCCATGAGCAAGTTAGTCGGGCAGTCGGGCAGTCGGGCAGTCGGGCAGTCGGGCAGTCGGGCAGTCGGG
>CAYWJE010000155.1:0-8656 GCA_964458525.1 uncultured Verrucomicrobiota bacterium | reverse complement strand
CTGAACACTGAACACCGAACACCGAACACTGAACACCCGCAACACGTATAGCTTGTAATACTCAGTCGGATTTGTTTGACTCATTTACTCAAACAATCGAAGTTTAAGGAGCTATGGGGATGCAAAGCATAAGAGCGTTGTCGCGGGCGGTGCTGGTCGGCATTCATGACGAGGGTATCGGCGATGTCGCCATCAACGGTGCGCTGACCGCATTGCAGGATGGGCATGGGTTGCCCTGCAGGCGGAGTTTTGCAATGCCACCGGTCGCCCCGTGCGTTTGCGCCGCATGGTCCTGGCTGAGTGGCGGGTTGATTGCGGCGGGGACTCGGCGCAATGGCGTTTGACCGCGCCGGGCGATGCCCCGGTGGTTGTGGGGTCAACGCTTCACATCACAATGGGGGAGGCTGATGTGGCGGCGGTGGACTGGACCGATGGCGTGCTGACGCTGCATCTGACCGATGCCGGTGCGCGCGAGGGGCGGCTGTTCGTTGTCTGCGAAGGCACGCCTGTCCTGCGCCGGACAGAAGGGTTGGCGGTTGATTCCATTACTCCTGCGGAAGGCTGCTGGACAATATCGATTACATCCCGCCGGCGCGGTGCGGAGCAGTCCGTCATGTTGGATATACTCGAATAGAGGAGTGGTTCATGATGAAGAAAAGTGATGCAATCGTTCTGGTCGTAAAAGAAACAACCGATGCACGTGTTGCCAAGGCTGTTGCCCTCTTTGGCATTCGGTTCAGAGAACGTACAAAGGTTCGATTACAGGAGAAGAAAAGCACCGCTGCCGCCGATGCCCGTTGGTGCATCGACGTTGGAACTGTTCAGCGCGAAGATCTCCAGACGGCCCTTCAAGCCGCGGGTCTTTCTGTGCCGACTGCGCATCAGTCATACGTTCTGGCGACCATTGGACAGCGTCTCGTTGTCTGCGGGGCGGATGGTCTGGGGGTGTTGTATGGACTGGGTCACCTTCTGAGGATACTCGAGTTCACACCGGCCCGAGTCAAATTACCACAACTGCGCGAGACACGGACTCCGGACGTGTATGATCGGGGCGTCTATTTCGCCACCCACTTTAATCAGTACTTCGAAAGCGCGCCCATGGAACGGATGGAACGTTATGTGGAGGAGATGGCGCTGGCAGGTTTTGACCGCTGGATGTTCTGGCTGGACCTGAACTGGTTTCCCTACGGCTTCTGGAAAGATCCACAGAGCCGCGGCAGTATTCTCGTCAAACGATTACGCCGGATGAGCGAAGTCGCAAGGGCCTGCGGCATGAAAGTCATGGCTGGCGGACTTGGAAATGAAGGCTTTTCGCATCAACCTCCCCCTGAACTTCGCACAGATATGCGCGGGCGGCACGGCGGATTCTATCCCTTTAGTCAAATTTGCCCATCCAAACCGGGTGGTCTGGACATGATTCTCGATAACCGCCGCAAGACGATGGAACTGATTGGTCCGCTAGATACTTATGTTCACTGGCCCTATGACCAGGGCGGCTGCGGTTGTGATGCCTGCACCCACGCGCCCGGCCGTTGGGGGAAAACCTTTCTGGCTATCGGCGAGAAGATTGCCGATGTGGTTCGCGCCTCGAATCCGCACACTGAAATATTAATCTCAACCTGGTTGATGGACGAGACCGAACGGAAAATGGTCTATGCCCTGTGTGATGCAGGAACCCCATGGTTTAATGGAATCATTGCGGGTGCAGAGCACATGAACGAGCACGCGGTTCCCGCGCGTTACCTGCGGCTGGTATTCCCTGAAATCAGCATGTTTGACTGCTATTTCACCTCCTACGGGTGCAATGGCGCCAATCCTGCACCGGAACGGTTTGCCGCCGAATCGGCCAGGATCGCGGCGGCTGGCTGGGGTACCGCACTGTATTCCGAGGGAATTTACACCGACCTCAACAAGGCCGTTTATGCCGCCCGGCTCTGGGACAAAGATGCCCCGCTGGACCGGATTCTCGATGACTATGCCCGCTACTATTTTGGAACTGCAGGCCGCAAGGATGCTGTTGTCCTGCTACGCGGTCTGGAAGACACATGGGGCGCGGCGAAGCTGAAAATGGCCGATCGTAAATTTGTCGAACGGCTTGCTGCACGGGCAGGTTCGCTCAAGGCCAAACTACCTGCCCATCGCGATGCGCAGGAACGGTGGCGTATGCTGAATGACCGGGCTGAAATGGACCGCCTGATGAAGCAGATCGGCCACGATGCACCGCTTGTGGAAGAAAGCCGGCTGCTCTTTGACGGACTGGGGTATATGCCGATCGCCGAACTCAGGAAACGACTGAAGCGGTTTGTAGTCGTGCTACAGGCACGCAAGCAAGGTGTTGAATCTTTGTTTGACGTCCATTGGCGCTATATGGAATATTTCCACATGGAAAAAACCAGTCTGGTTTTTCTTCCGGACTCCATATTGGGGAAATATGACTGGGATACATTGGTCGGACCTTTGGAAAAGGCGATTGCGCAGAAAAGTGAAGCAGGTGTCCGCTGCCAGGTCAGTCGAGCTTTCAAACGCTGGTTCTGGTTTAATGGCATTGATTCTAGCTATCTCTTTGGATGTGGCTGAAGCATGCGACGATTAGGTTGATGTTCCGGCTAGGCCGGGGTCGGGTTGATTGTGATAGAACTGATGGGAATAGAAATTGTGCAAACACTACAAAATGACTATGCAAATGTAATGGATTGTGGTGCAACGGGTGATGGTGTCACGGATGACACGGATGCGATCCAGAGTGCGATCAATCACGTGCATGAGCGGGGCGGGGGGACGGTATATTTTCCCTTCACACCCAAGGGGTACAGGATTGCCAAGCCAGCGCTGGAGACGGTGAATGGGATGGCCTGTCGCTCGCAACTCTATATTCCAGGTGCTAAGGCAGCAGACCAATGGAAGAATATCTGTCTGCAGGGTGAGATGCCGGTGAAGCAGCTTCACGCCTATCAGTTACTGGATGGGAAGGGGAAATGGCCGGCAACGGAATTTCCGCTGGCGATCAATAATTGTGTGCTGTTTTCCGATTGGGAGGCCCCTGAGAACACTTCTGCACCAGGGGAGCGGCCGTGGTCACTGATTTCCGTGTTGGATTCCGGGTCGCAGATGTTGTTCAGTCTCGCGAATCTGACGGTTCGCAATCTGGAATTCCGTGTTGTTCTGAATCCGGACCGGATGTACCCGACCTCGTCGGCTGCGAACTTCCGTAACACCTCCCGCCTGATCGTAGAGGATTGCCATTTTGGACTGACGAAAAATGTGGCGAGCTATTCGCAGCAGAAAGAATTGCTGGCGAATCTGAGCTACTGCGCCGGGTTGATCGCTTCTGAAGATCAGAATGATCATCAGGCCTTCCGGAGTGTCGGGGTGCAAGGTTTTAAATATGGCTTCGTCTTCGGCGAACATGTGGTGGCCGATTACCTGTTCGTGCATAACTGCGAAGAGGGGGTCGTGTTCCAGGACTGCTCGCATTTGTCGCATATCCATCATTTGGTGGCGCAGCACAACAAGATCATTGTGTCGGCACTGGGGCAGGATACCTTCGGGCTCAAGGCTTCGAAAAATATTTACTTCCAGATCGACTCCATAGACTTTGAGCCTGGGTTTGCTCCGCCGGATGCATACAAGATGGAGTATGGGGTCTATGATCCCGATAACCGCATGCATGCCGACATTACCTATCACAGCGGCTGTCCGGTTGCCGCCGCTCCTTTCCCTGTCTATGGAGGCAGGCATGTTCGAACCAGAAAGTTCGGCGTCCCAGAGACCGGTATGATGATAGACCCAAATCACTACAGCGGTTCTGACAGTGATCGTATTCAGGCGGCGGTGGCGGATGCGGCAGCTCATGGTGGAAAGATCGTGATACCCGCGCGGCATCCGGATGCGGCGGCTACGCGAGATTTCTGGCTGCTTGACCGAGCAATTCTGCTTCCTTCGAATACCACATTGATTCTGGATAATTGCAAGTTGAAACTTTCTGATAGCTGCCGCGATAATTTCATCCGCAGCGCCAATTGCGGAGTCGGAATCCGTGATATCAAGACTTTACGCAACATCCATATCATTGGCGTGGGACGTGCCGTGCTGGAGGGGGCGGAGAACCCGCGTGCCACCGGCGATGCGGCCAAGAAGCTAAGTCCGGATGCGGTCAAGGTGCCGGGTGGCCCTTACATTCCGGTGAGCTTTGGAACCGACGCCGGCAAGGCCGGTGAGCGGCACACGAGCGATTGGCGCAGTGTCGGGATTCTTCTGGCGTATGTGGAGCATTTTGCCCTGCAGAACCTGACACTCAAAGATGCGCATTCATGGTCAATTTCGCTGGAGCACTGCGCCTTTGGAGGCATTCGCGATCTGGAGTTCTCTGCGGACGGCGGGAAGTTGATCGACGGCAGGTTTCAGACATTCCTCAACCAGGACGGCTTGGACTTGCGGCAGGGCTGTCACGATATCACCATCGATGGCATTACCGGCCATAGCGGCGACGACCTGATTGCGCTTACCGCCATTTCCATTGCCGGAATGGGTGCCGGGGAGTTGAACTCGCATATGGTCAGCGGTCACGAGCCAAACGGAACTCGCGATGATGTCCATAATATTTCTATCCGAAACGTCTGCGGCTATACGGGAGGATGCCAGCTCGTGCGGTTCCTGAATACTTCCGGCATCAAGATGTACCGGATCACCCTTGACGGCGTCACCGATGCGGCGCCGGACGGGGCGATGGACCGGGCCGTGGTGGTCGTTGGCGACAGCAATCCCGCCTGGGGCGGCGTCACACCGTTGGGTGATACGTACGGTCTGATCCTTAACAACATCCAGGGCCGCGCGCATCATCTGGTGCAAATTCGTGGCTCGCTATCGGACTCGCTGATCAGCAATCTCATCAACTATAACAGCCAATGCGAGCCGGTAACCTACACATCGGGGGTGCAATGCGTCCGCAACGTAACCGTTACGAACGCGATTACAGTCTCCTGTTGAATTTTGCCTGAGGGCTCCTGCTGCCTGGCACAACATCTTCCGCAATCGCGCGGGACCCTGTCGTGTGATGTGCCTTTTTTGATCATTGTGTTCGCCCGTCTTGTTGCTCGATGGAACCAATCCCATAAAAGCTCCTGTTTTCTTGTGATTCTTAAAACGACGCAAATCTCCCAGTTCGGTCAAAAACACCATTGCTGTAAAACACCCAACCCCCTTAAGCTGTTTAACCAATGCGTTATTGGCCGCCTTGTAACGATCCTTGTCAGCCAACGCTTTCATGGCATCGTCCAGTCGCTCGATCTCTGCCTCCCAAAAGGCAAGTTCGCTTAGTAAGCTAGTCAATCCCACACGCGCTCCTTCCGGCAATTCGCTCTCCGGCTCAGTCAGCCGCGGCAACCAATGCCGGTCGGACACCGTCCAGGCTTGGCCCACATCCTTTGGCTTTTCCATGCCGGTGTGTTTCAGCAATGTCCGCACCTGGGTCTTGCTTGAGGTCAGCTTCTCCCCTGCTGCCAGCCGCATTCGCACCACTTCCCGGTCATCACGCGTCAGATCATCCGGAATCCATACTTTCGCCAACTCATTGCCGGCCAAAACGTGGGCACGCAATTGCTCCAAAATCATCTGCGCATTCCGCCAGTCTGTCTTCTGCTTCGTGGTTTCCTCAGACCTCAACATCTTCGTAGGCGCAAGCACATAACTCTCAATCTCCGCATCTTTACACTCGTCGCACAACACGAATCCCAGCGAAGAAGCTTCGTATGCCACTACAATCCGCTTCGCTTCATATCTCGTTGCCGCCGCCTTCAGATATTTCAACATCGCCCGACATCCGCTCACCGCAAACCGGAATACTCGCGTCCCGGTTTTCCCCTTGTTCACCGCAATCCGCTCCGTAATCGAATCATCATGGACATCCGCACCGCACATCATTATAGTTTTTATCTGTCAGTCCTCTTTTTGTTGCCTATATGAGCCATACAGAATGCATCCTGATATGGTCTCAACTGGAGGAATGGTTCTTTTTTCTCTTAACATGGTAACTGCAACGTTGTAACACTGCGGGCAGGCAGTGCTTACGCACAAGCGGGCGGGCAGGTTCTGCGGACCGTCTTGTTTCCGACTTTTCAGCAGAATCTGTTTTGGAGGATATATATCATGACGAAGATGCAGGAAATCAGGGCGGACCAGACGGATTATCATGTGCATTGTAATGCCGGTGGCTGTAGCCATCAGGAAATGACGATCGCGAACATCTACAGCGAGGCGGTGTCGGTCGCGTTGTGCTGGTTGCCTAGAAAGGAATTGCCATGAAAATAACACGTGATTTGCATACGCATACCTATCTTTCCCTGTGCTGTTTGGAGAAGGAGGCGCAGCAGCCCGCCCGTATGATTCGGCTGGCGGAGGAGATGGGGCTGGATACATTTGGGTTTTCCGACCACCTCTGGGTAAACCCGGACATTGCGCCAAGCGGGTTCTATCAATTGCAGGGTGAGAATCAGATCCGCAGTCTGCGGGCAGATTTGACGACGGTTACGACACCGTTGCGGATCCTGGTGGGTTGCGAGGCGGATATGGTGGCCCCGGGGCGTTTTGGCATTACCCCAGAATTTGCCTCCTCGGTGGATTATGTGCTTCTATCCTGCAGTCACTTTCACATGAAGGACTTCGTCGCCCAGCCGGCAAGCTCGCAACCGGCGGATGTGGCGCGCCATCTGCTTGCCTTTTTCCGTTCGGCGGTGTCCAGTGGCATGGCCACGGCGATCCCGCATCCGTTCATCCCGTATGGATTCCGGGAGATCTTCGCGGCGGCGATCGCGTGCATCTCCGACGCCGCATTCGCTGACGCCTTTGGGCTGGCGGCGGAACATGGGGTGGCGGTGGAGATTCATCCCGGTCATCTTCCCCCGTCCTTACCGCCGGATCAGGTGCCTGACCCAGCGGCCTGGACTCCGGAGACGGTGGTGCGGATGCTCACGCTGGCCAAACAGGCGGGCTGCCGGTTCACGTTCGGTACTGATGCGCATGGGCCGAAGGTGCAGCGGCGCCTGCCGGCGCTCGCCGTACTGGCCGAGGAGGCTGGCATCGGCCAGGAGGATCTGCTGGTGATCTGATCCTATCAATAACAAAAGAGGGATACGAGATGAGCAACTTGACAAGTGGATCCGCGGGTGTTCAACACGGATAAGCGGATTCGCCTTGGGATTCGAGGTGTCAACTGTAATCAGAGGCTCTTGCAAACCCCCTCCCGGGTGTTTACAAGAGCCTCATCAGGAAAGGGAAACAGGATGAACGTACTCGGTAGCGTATCATTGATGGTGCTGGTGTGGGGCGGTATGCTGAGCGTGTTATCGGCGGCGGAAACGCCGTTGCTGACGGCCAAGTGGGTTCCCGCATCGCCAGCAGACACGAACGCGCCGGTAGCCAAGTAGTAGAGTTGAAATGCAGAAACACAGGAGAAGATTATCAGTAGGCGATTCATTCGAGTGCTTGCTTTCGGTCTGACGGCTGTCGTCGTTTAGGCGCGCAATACCTTCACCACTACCTTGCTTACGAGGGCCGACTCGCCGCAGGCCAGGCAGGGCATGTGGGCGTCGCCAGGAAAGAACACGGCAAACATCCCGGCGCGGACGGTCAGGAAGTCGCCGCTTCCGGCTAGCAGCATGCAATCCTTCTCGGTGGCATAAGGCTGCGTCACGGTGAGTCTGGCGATCGGGGCATAGCCCATGATCTCGCTGCCGGTAGCCACCAATTGAACATCGATATAGCGGCGGTGCGCCTCCCATACGCCCTTCTCCCGGGGTCTTGTTTCATACTGCTGCGCCAGCGCATATACTTTGTCGCCGTCAATGTCGTGGCGGCCAGGCGGGAGATGCGAGACATCAGTGTTCGCCAGATAGGCGAGGGCTTTCCGAATGCCCTGGTGGACCCCGTGATAAAGCGCGGCGTTATTCATATGATCAATTATCATGCGACTCCTTTTGGGTTCGGTTTTCAAGATACAGTTTTCGTGGAAAAACGTTCCGTGATATCATTTCGTATCCTCGCCAGCTGTCGGCCGACTCATCACCAGGCGGCAGCTCGCCTGATCGCATTGGGACATGTCGATTTCGTAGGTATAGCCCAGCGGTTCGAGAATCTCGCGATACAGCACGTCGCAATGCCGGCAGTAGTCGTGGTACGGCTCGATGTGCTTCCACTCGAATCTCTTTCGTGTTCAAGCGCATGTACTTGTGTGTATGTGCTTTCAATGCGGTCAGAAAACGGGGTTCATCGCGCGTCTCCAGTGCCTCTACCATGAGTTCATGCGCCTCTATCCAGGCTCGGATATCAGCCGCCGAGGGCGGCTCGCTTGACTCTAGCGAGAAGAGCGGCCCGTACATATGGGTAAACAAGGTGGCGAGACGGTTGTCGCAACTTGCGGTGAGCGCGGTGTGAAAACGGATCTCGGCGGCGCTAGTCGCCGCCTCTGGATCCACGACAGGATAAAGTTTCTTTATGTCAAACATAATTCAGAACGCTAGGAGGGTGGAAATAAGTCAGTCAACCGGAAAATGAAGGTTGAAGAGGACGGCCTGATTGCATATCCTGAGCGTCGCCTTGCAGAAAGACGTTCCATCGAGGCGATCATCGCCGTTGGCGATGTGTCTGCAGAGAGGCAGCCATT
>CAYWJE010000154.1:0-8675 GCA_964458525.1 uncultured Verrucomicrobiota bacterium | reverse complement strand
GGGAGGTCGGGAGTCGGGATCCCCGTTCTAGACCACCGTTTTCTGCTTTTCCGCAATGTTCCAGAGTAGTTGCCAATTTTAATTGCAATATCCCTCTTCTCTGCAACTGTGAACCGTGAACCGTGAACGGGTACAAAAAAAACACACGGAAAACCCGGAAGCGCCTTTTTTATAGCAGCATCTCGATCACGAGGCGCTAATGTCCGGCGCGCTCCGCCGCCGAGTGATAGGCCATCAACTTGGCAGCCAATCTGGCTGCCGTGTACTCCGACACAACACAGCCCGGAATTGGCGCCACTTCCACGATATCGGCTGAAACTACATTTCTCGAAAAACAAACTTTCCTCAGCAGCGCCGTCAACTGCCGCCATGACAGGCCGCCCGGCTCGGGCGTTCCGGTTCCGGGCATGACAGACGGATCCAGACAGTCGGCGTCAATTGTCACATACACGCTGGGACCCAGGCGCCCGACGACCTCGTCCATCCATGAGTCGTCGCAGGCACAGCTTATCGAGCGTCCCCAGAATACCTTTAAACCATTGGCCAAGACAAGCGTATATTCCTCGTCGCACAGGCTCCGTATCCCGACATGAGTTACAGGAACGCCCTTTTCCATCACCCTTTTCATGACGCAGGCATGGGAAAAAGCGGTGCCGCGATAGCTGTCGCGCAGGTCGAGGTGCGCGTCAAGATGCAGCACGGAAACTGCGCCGTGCGCGGCGCGACATGCCTCTACCAGCGGCGCGGTGACGGTATGCTCTCCGCCTAGCCCGAGCAGGAAACGTTTCTTTCCCGCAAAAGCGGCTTGCGCGGCCGCGCGAATCGCTTCGAGCGCCTCACGTTCCGTTCCCATCGAGCAGTCAACCTCAGCGAGGGTCTGGACCCTAAGCCGCAGTGGTTCGAGGAATTCCTCGTCGAACATCTCGATCTGCACGCTGGCATCGAGAATCGCGGCAGGCGCGGCGACCGTGCCCTTTCCGAAGCTTGTGGAGCGCTCGTACGGGACCGGCAGAACGGCATACGGCGCGGACGGATCATCCACGCTGTCCCGGTCCATTTCAAGAAAACACTGTTTGGGCATGCTCAACTTTCGAAATACGTGTAACCTCGCATTCCGGATTCGAACGCGGACATTATCTCGTGCCTCTCGTCGGCGCTGATGCGCCCCTGCTGAACCGCCCTCTCAGCGGTATTTCTGAGGCGATTCACCATCTCGACAGGGTCGTATTCAACCACGGAAAGCACGTCGGCAACGGTGTCCCCGGCGATCTCAACAAGGTACTCGACCTTCCCCTCCGCGCCCGCGCGCACATGCAGTACGTTCGTATCGCCCAGAAGGTTGTGAAGATCTCCGAGTGTCTCCTGATATGCGCCCACGAGAAACACGCCAAGGTAGTAGTCGTCCGCCCCCAGCTCGTGAACGGGTAGCGTGTGCTTAACGTCATGAAGATCAATGAATCTGTTGATCTTGCCGTCGGAATCACAGGTGATATCGGCTATCGTGGCCTGGCGCGTGGGCATCTCGCACAATCGGTGGAGCGGCATGATCGGGAAAAGGTGGTCAATCGCCCAGGAGTCCGGAAGGGACTGGAACACGCTGAAGTTGCCGTAATAGAGGTCTGCCAGCGCCTCGCCCAGGCCCTGCAACTCGTCCGGCACGTACTTATGCTCCTTGGTAGCCGCGGCTATCTTGCAGATGATGTCCCAGAAAAGGCTCTCCCCGACGGACCGCTCGCGCAGCGTCAGGTTGCCGTGGAGGAAGAGGGCGCGGATCTCGTCCCTGTAATAGACTGCATCATGATAGCATTCCTGGAGGTTCTTAGTTGAAAGTGTGTTCCGAACGTCAATGAGATTCCTCAACATCGGGTGATCGTTTTGAAGAATTTCGTCCGGCAGCTCGCCGGGCTCGAACCTGCTGGCGTCCAGAATGTTGAAGACAAGCACCGAATGATGGGCAACGGTTGCCCTTCCGGACTCATTAACTATCATGGGATGTTCTACGCCGGACCCGTTGAGAGTGTTCATGATAACTTCCACAACGTCGGCGGCGTATTCCTGCTCGGTGTAATTCCTGCTGCTTGCAAAATTAGTGTGGGATCCGTCATAGTCAACAGCAAGGCCGCCTCCGATATTTATCATTCCCATAGCGGCTCCTTCTCTTTTCATTTCAAGATAGAAGCGGCACGCCTCGGTGAGGGCCGACCTGATATTGCGGATGTTGGGAATCTGGGAGCCGAGGTGGTAATGCAACATTTGCAGGCAATCGAGCATCCCGACATCCCGCAGCTGGTCAATGATCTTGATGATCTGCGACGCGCTGACGCCGAACATGCTCCGATCCCCCCCCGAGCCGTCCCACCTGCCGCCAGCCTTGCTGGCCAGCTTGACGCGCACACCGAGCCTCGGTCTTATCTTCATTCGCTCGGCGCGCTCGAGGATCGTGGTTATCTCGTCCGGCATTTCAACAACGAGAATCGTCTGCAGCCCCATCTTATGGGCGTAGAGCGCAAGGTCAACGAACTCGCTGTCCTTGTAACCGTTGCATACGATCAGCGCATCGGGATCGGTGCAATAAGATATGGCGGCCATGAGTTCCGCCTTGCTGCCGGCTTCAAGTCCATGATGATACTTGCGCCCGAACTCAACGATCTCGGCAACCACCTCTTTCTGCTGGTTGACCTTGATGGGATAAACGCCCTGGTACTTACCCTGATACCCGTATTCGCGGATCGCCTTGTTGAAGCAATCGTAGACCTCCGAGATGCGGGAGGCGAGGATGTCCGCAAACCTGAGCAGCACGGGGACATTCAGACCGCGCGCCTTGAGCCCGGCAATCAGATCCATGATGCTGATGCTGACCTCTCCGCCGGGACCGCCCGGTTTCACTATCACGTCGCCCTTTTCCGAAACGTCAAAATACCCGAGGCCCCAATTGCGTATCCCGTAAAGATCAACAGCTTTTTCACGCGTCCATCGAACAAGCGCTTCTGGTTTCATCACCACCACCACACCTCCCTTCCATCTAGTAAAATCAATATCAACTTACAGAGGTGCCTGCAAAAGTCCGATTTTGCAAGCAGAACACAGAAGTCAGTAGTCAGGATTTATAAATTTGCGTTTAACAACATGATTGTTGTAAATATGTTGCATTCATTCTGAATGCTGTCTCATAAATCCTGAATTCCTGCAAAACATTAGTTTTGCAAAAGGCTCTGCAATTAAAAGCTATTATTAACAGGTCGCACACAGAAGAAGCCAGAAAAAACTTCAAAAATCAGAATGTCATTTGTTCAGCGAAGACCTCTAACGCGTACCGGAAATCCCCAACCGGATTGAAGCAGGGTTTTGCAAGAACATCACAAGTTGAGATTTCAGGACAGTCTGCAGCGCGGTCGCAAAAAAATCAACATTTTTTCGTAAATTTCGGTTGCAAAAGGGATTCTTTGCTATAAAATATCTGGTTTTAACTCCATTGAAAGGCAACGGATGAAAAAGACATACAAGATAGCGGTTATTCCCGGCGACGGGACAGGACCTGAAGTCGTGAGGGAAGGCCTGAAGGTACTCAAGGCGGCGCAGGACAAGTTCGGGTTCGGAACCGAGCTTGCCAACTACGATCTCGGCGGTGAGCGTTATCTCGCCACTGGCGAAACACTGCCTGAGACCGTTCTCGACGAGCTTAGGAAATGCGATGCGATCTATCTGGGCGCCATCGGTCATCCCGGCGTGAAGCCGGGCATCCTGGAAAAAGGCATTCTGTTGCGACTGCGTTTCGAACTGGACCAGTACATCAACCTCAGGCCGGTCAAGCTTTTTCCAGGCGTTGACTGCCCTTTAAAAGACAAGGGGCCGGAGCACATCAACTACGTGGTGATCCGCGAGAACTCCGGCGGCCTCTACACTGGAGTCGGCGGCGTATCAATGAAGGGAACTCCGCATGAGGTGGCGATGCAGGAAATGGTCTACTCCCGCTTCCAGGTTGAGCGATGCCTGCGTTACGCGTTCGATTACACGCGCGCGAGGAATAATCGCAAGACGCTTGCGCTATGCGGCAAGACCAATGTCCTCACTTATGTCTTCGATCTCTGGGAACGGGCGTTTCATGAAATGGGGAAAGCTGAATACGAAGACATCAAGCGCGAGTATTACCATGTGGACGCCACTTGCATGTGGATGATCAAGAACCCGGAGTGGTTTGACGTGATAGTCACCGGCAACATGTTCGGCGACATTATAACCGACCTCGGCGCCATCACGCAGGGCGGAATGGGCATTGCTGCCGGCGGCAACATCAATCCCACCGGCGTAAGCATGTTCGAGCCCATCGGGGGCTCCGCGCCCAAGTACGCAGGCAAGAACCAGATCAATCCGCTGGCTGCCATCTGTGCGGCCGGAATGATGCTCGACATCCTGGGCGAAAAGGAAGCGGCGCAGAGCATCGAGCAGGCGGTTATGCGGGCCACGGCTGACAAAATAAAGAACATGGGGGCAGGCAGGATGGGCTATACCACAAGCGAGGTGGGAGATCTTGTTGCCAAGATGCTTTGATGAAAAATGCAGGAAATAAGACTATGAAGAAATACCGTGTGGGCGTCGTGGGTATCGGCGCGGTCGGGTCGGAGATGATCAAGGTTCTCGTTCAGCGCAATTTCCCGGCCGAGGAAATACGCATAATCGCGCGTTCCGAACGCGACGAGGAAATTGACGGCAAAACATATCACGTTGTTCCCGCGAGCCATGCCGCGTTTGACGGCCTTGATTTCGCGTTCTTCGTCGGCACGGAGGGATCAAAGGGCGCTTCCCAGCAATGGGGATGGAACGCCGCGGAACGGGGCGTGATCGTGATTGATAACGGTGATGATTTTCGGATGGATTCCCGAGTGCCCCTTGTTATCCCCGAGATCAACCCGCAGGCCCTCAAGGACCACGGAAATTTCATATCTAACCCGAACTGCAGCACCATCATCGCCCTGATGGCACTCGCTCCTCTTCATAAGGTCAACCCGATCAAGCGTTTCATAGCCAACACTTACCAGGCCGTGTCCGGCACGGGAAGGAACGCAATCATGGAACTTGAACAGCAGGTACGCCAGTTCGCTGCCGGCCAGGACTTGCAGCATTCCGTGTATCCCAGCCAGATTGCTTTTAACGTCATCCCTCGCATCGGCGGTCCGAAGAAAGACATGCCCGGCCACACAAGCGAAGAGATCAAGATGCGCAACGAGACGCGAAAGATACTCGAAAACCACGACATACAGATATGCTCCACCTGCGTCCGTGTTCCTGTTATGAACGGGCACAGCGAGGCGCTCAACATCGAGTTCGAGCGGCCGATGTCACCCGAAGCGGCGCGCAGCATCCTCTCAAAGGCGCCTGGCGTGGAAGTGGTGGACGACCTGGAGAACGACAAGTATCCCATGCCCATCATGGCTTCAGGACGGGACAACGTGCTTGTGGGCCGGATACGGACCGACGAGAGCGCGCCCAACGGCTTGGCGATGTTCGTGGCGGGTGACAACATCCGCAAGGGCGCCGCGCTGAACGCCGTGCAGATCGCGGAAGCGCTTATCATAGCCTAACTACTCAAGTTCCTGCTACCTGATCTGTTACATCGCAGGCTGAATTCATCCTTGAAAGAGCGGGTGGACAGATATCTGAGAGTCCAGAGGTCAACATGCAGGGCACCCCCCCCTACCGGCTGCCGCCGGGAAATGCGGGCGAACCTTCCCATGGCTGTGGGACGTTCCATGGAGTGTCTGATTCATCCCCGGAGATCGAAGCGCAACCGGCCAGAAGGACAACACACGAAGAGAGGATGGCGAGAAAGGCTGCGAGCCGCAAGGTCCTAATAAATGACTTCGTCATTTTTCTCCACCGGAGCCTGCTGCCAGTCGTTCAGTATATCGGCCACAGCAAGATTCGCCTCGATGTTCTGCACGCGAACCTTTCCGACGAACTTGTCGCCGCGGTGAACAATAAGCTCCAGGTCAGGAACGATCGTTTCAAGGCTCTCCTCGGAAATATCGAAAACCACAAAGTTCCAATTAGGGTCAACATGGAGAATCACGCCCTGCCGACCCTTCGCCAGTTTCTCGATTCCATGCGTGGGATCGGCCTGCGATTCCAGGGTTTCAACCCGAACAGATTGCTCGGCAATCTTATCGGTCAGATCCCTGTTTGCAACCTGCAGCTCCTCGACCCGGAACTCGAGATCCGTCACCTTTCCATCAAGCTCGGACTTCTCCCGCTCGAGGCTCGATATAACCACATCTTTCTCCTTGATCGTGGTTTCCCTCTCCGAGATAGTAACCAGGGCTACCTCGTATTTCTTTGTCATACCATCGAGCTCGACCTTTGAGAGTTCCAGATCCTCCTCAGTTTTCGTAAGGGTTTCCTTCGTCGCGGCGAGTTCGCCCCTTGTCAGGTTCAGCCGCTCGAGCTGGTATTTCGAAGCAGTTGCAAGCTGGTTCAGGGGGGCCACCATCTGGGTGACATCGGCAAGCTGCTCGTCGGATATGATCATCTTGGAGCCGGACTCATCACCTGTCTCAATAGTTCCGGCTATCTGCTTGACCGCCGTCTCCAGGTTCTGTGTACGGCCCTTGAGAATGCCGCGCTGCTGGAACAGCAGATATCCCATAGCCAAGGCCGCGCCACTCAACAATAGCATCAGGATGACGGAAATTCTTAACAGCCACTTAGCCATTATCTTATCCTCCTGTCATCATGCCGTCTGCACATGGAGAAACAACCATTATTGCCGGCAAAGCCCTACAGCGGACCGCCCGAACCTGAGTCAAACGCGCAAATACTTTAACTGATGATATATTTATCACTATCACCGGCAAGTTTCAACAATCTTTTTCGAGTTTTTTTTCATCCTTGATTCAAAGCGGGCAAGCCCGCAACCCAAGAAAAAGAAGGAACCATAAAGAACAACGTATCACTGTGCCTGCATCAAGAGCGCCTGAGACATGTTCCAGATCGGAAGAAAGATGGAAAGGGAGAGAAAGAGAACGCCGGCGCCCACCACCACTGTTATGATCGGCTCGATCATAGCGGTCAGATTATTCAGGGCATACCTGACCTCCGCGTCATAGAAATCAACCACCTGTTCCAGCATGTCGTCAAGACTGCCCGTTCGCTCCCCCACGGCAATAAGGCTGTTGACCATGGGCGGAAAGATCGGCATCTCGTTAACGAAACCGTCGGCAATGGTATTTCCATCCTGTATGAACTGCCTCACGTTGCCGATCAGCTTTGTGAAATACTCGTTTGGCACAATCGAGGCCGACACTTCAAGCCCCTTAAGGACCGGGACCCCGTTCCTTATCAACATGGAGAAAATCCGGCCGAAACGCGCCACCACGATCTTCGTGTAGAGCGGGCCAACGATCCGGATGCGAAATTTCATCTCGCCAATGAACAACCTGACCTGCCGGACCCTCATGAGGAAGAAGCCCCCCGCGCCGAGAAGCACGGCCCCCACGATCAGCAACGGCCAGGTGTTCTGGATGATATGACTCGCGGAAAGAAGCATGCGGGTGGGCAGCGGGAGCTGCACTGGGGAGTCCGCGAAAAACTCCGCAAACTTCGGTATCACGAAGGTCAACATCACGATCGCGGCGCCGAGAAGGGCAATGCACACCATGATCGGATAGCGCATGGCCGCTTTCACGGTCTTGCGGATCTCAAGTTCGCGCTCCATCCAGTCCGCGACACTGGCGAGAGCCTTGACGAGATCGCCGCCCGACTCGCCGGAGACCACTATGCTCCTGTACTCCTTCGAAAAAACACGCGGGAACTCGGCCATTGCCTCGGACAATCGCGACCCGGCGGACACGGTGCGCCCCACGCCGGCCAGAACCTTCTTCAGCCTTCTGTTCTCCACCTGGTCCCTGAGAATATCCATTGTCTGTACAACGGGAATTCCGGCCTTGAGCATAGCGCCCAACTGGCGGGTGAAGAGAATAATGCTCTCGTCTTTGATCCGCTCCGCGAACAGCCGCAACGAGCCTCCCTCTTCTGATGCCACTGCGGACCGGATGTCAACGGGAACGAGCTTATCCTGCGAAAGCTGCTCGTAGGCTTCCTCCTTCGTGTTGGCACGAATGGTTCCCACGACAAGCCGCCCGGCGAGATTATGCGCCCGGTATTCGTAGTTTCTCATCTGGTTGCCGGAGGAATCAATAAACGGCCATTACTGCAAAAACGATCGCGAGCAGCAGGAGCAAGGCGCCAAGCACCTTGCGCCATTTCATCAGCTTGGCATCAATGTCATGGGTGCGGTTCAGTCTTTCCTCGATATCATCGGTTGGCACCCATTTCTTGGACATCTCGTTCGCGGCGACCATGACCTTCGGCCATAAGAGCATCAGAGCCGCCAGCAAGACGCACAACGCGACAAACGCCCACGCTATGGCCCTATATGAAATTTCTACCGTCAACATATCAATGCTCCTTCCTTCGTTTCTTTTCCAAATCGGTGTTTATGAAAGATTGACACTACCATCCCACAGAAATAAGGGGATAATCTCGTCGGTTCAGACATCCCATAGGCTTCCATTATCCAACATTTCCAATCATAAAAGGGCTTTCCTATGGGACACCAATGAAAGATTGGGCCTTCAGGAAATAGCGTGTGATTTTTTGGCGCTTCGTACGCAACGACCAAT
>CAYWJE010000153.1:0-8707 GCA_964458525.1 uncultured Verrucomicrobiota bacterium | reverse complement strand
ATAAGGCCCGGCCATGATGCCGCCTTCCATAACCTGGACGTTCTTCCAGCCGTTAGCTTGCAGTACCAACGCCGCCTCGTAACCCCGCAATGATATTTTGCAATAACAAATAATCCTCGAATTCTTATCGGCGGGCAGCTCTTTTATCCGCTTGCGCAGCATGCCGAGCGGGATTAACACCTCCCCAATGCCTAGCCTCATTGTTTCATATTCATCGGGTCCGCGCACGTCGAGAAGCACAAACTTCTCACCCTCGTCCAGCGCCCTCTTGACCTCGGTTACGGACACGCCCTTCAAAAACCCATCCATCTTGTTCTGCATCATGTGTGCGGTGGCAATGGAGTGATCAATGGCGAGTGAGAACGGCGGGGCGTACGGGAGGTCGGCGTTAACCATATCTTCGACGCCCAACTTGCCCATAATAGCCATAGCCCAGATTGCAAGCTGCTTCGAGACATCCCCGGATCCGACGCACTGAGCTCCAAGTATGCGGCCGGTCATTTTATCCGCCAGGAGCTTGGTCACAAGCATCTGCCCGCCCATGAAGGGCGGCTTGTCCGGACTGGCATTAACAACCGTCAGGTAATCAACACCGGCCATGGAAGCGGATCGCTCAGTCAATCCCGTGGTTCCCGCCGCGAAATCGAAAATCTTGCAGATACCCGTCTGGATAACACCTGGAAACACGGCGTTTTCCCCCTCGGCCGTGTTCCTGCCGGCAACACGTCCTTGAAGATTGGCAATGTCCCCGTACGGAGCATAGACCTGTTTGCCTGTAATCAGGCTCTTCATTTCAACGCAATCACCCACAGCAAAGATGGACCTGTCGGATGAGCGCATATGTTCGTCCACAACTATCCCGCCGGTGGCGCCAATATCGAGTCCGGCAGCCTTCGCAAGCACGGCATTCGGTCGCACGCCCACGGCCAGCACTGCGAGTTCGCAAGGCAATTCGATGCCGTTGGCCAGTTTTACGCCCGTCAGCTTTCCACCCTCGCCCAGGAAAGCCGCCAGCCCATTATTGATGATCACGTTCACACCCTTCGATCGAACGTGATTTTCAACGAGCTTCGCCATCTCCCAGTCAAGGAATGTCAAGAGCTGGGGAAGCAGATCTATGACCGTTATTTCGATTCCGGCCAGGTGAAGAGCCTCGCAGGTCTCGATGCCTATCAATCCGCCCCCGATGACCACAGCCTTCTTTATCTTGCCGTCGTCCCGTACCGAACGAAGGTAGTCGGCATCTTCCATGCTCTGTAAAGTCGTGATACCGTCAAGCTCGATCCCCGGAACAGGTGGACGGTTCGGCACGGCTCCAGTTGCAAGGATCAATGCGTCGTACGGCAGGTCGTATTTCTCGCCCGTCACGAGATTCCTGCAAGCCAACCGCTTTGCCTGCCTGTCAATCGAAAGAGCCTCGGTTTGAACGCGGGCGTCAATATTCTTGGCCGCCATGAAAAAGTTCGGATCCCGAACCACGCCGGTGGGAGTGCAGATGAGCATCTTGCGATCGTTAAACACACCGCCAACAAAATAGGGATAGCCGCAGGAGGCCATTGACAAATCCTTGCCCTTTTGAATGATGGTGATTTCGGCGCTCTCATCCATGCGCCTCGCTTTTGCCGCCGCCTTCGGACCTGCCGCCGAACCGCCTATCACTATGATTTTTTTGCCCATAATTCCTCCGTCAATTTCTGACTCAAGATTTCGAATCAGTCTCCGTTCATGCCCAGTGACCCTGAACGTCGGATGACTTCGCCTCGACGAGGCTGCCGGACCGGAACTGCTCAAGCGCCTCCCCAACCGTTTTTGCGCTCGTGTTGAACATCTTCACCCCGGCGGAAGACAGAACTTGAAACGCCTTGGGACCGCAATGCCCGCTTATAATAGCATCACCGCCAAGCTCGACCGCATTCTGCGCTGCCTGAATGCCCGCACCCTGCGCCGCGTTCATGTTCTGAGTATTATCATGAGCCTCGAACGCACCCGTTTCAGAGTCAATCACGATGAAGTATGCCGCCCGACCAAACCGTGGATCAACTGCATCACCGAGCGTCTTGCCTTTTGAGGTTACAATCAATTTCATAACTTCCTTCCTTTTTTTTCTAGCGGGCGAAGCCCGCAACCCATTTGTTCCATTGTGCGCCACGGGCGCATCCGCATGCGGCGGAGAGACGGCTGTCCCATCCGTTTGTCGGCATCGTCCCGTTCTTCAGGCTTTTCATGGTGAATCATTCCCCGCCAAGCCCCCGTCCCCGCCCGCGTCCTCCTGACCATCCCCGCATTCGCATACGTCCACAGCGACAGCCAGGCATTGCAAGCCGGCGGAGCGGCAGAGTTCCCGACGCAAACGCCGCGAGCACCTCATCTTTTTCCCCGGCAATAAAAGAGATCAGCCTGATCCCCCGGGCAACAATCATTTCAGCCAGAGGTTGTGAAATTGCGCCGCAGATCAAAGCCTCGATCTTCAGCTCAGAAAGCCATGCCGTCTTGGCGAAAGGTTCCGTTTCCGGAACCGGCACTTCGTCGCGCAAAACGGATTTCCCGTTCTCGACGTCAAAAACCTCAAGACTTTTCGAAGTATCGAACAGGGGGGAAACTCTTCCATTCCAAACTGCAATAGCCAATTTCATAGCAAATATATAAGCAAAATACATGCCAATTAGATAACAAAAACAAGTTTACATATAACGCATGTGTTGTCAAACGGTTACGCGACAACATCGAAAAACATAGCGCTCGACTTAGTAGCATCAAAGCTACTCCATTACAGAACCGGAGTCGCCGGATAGAAACGCTGTAACTGCTCAGGTAGTCAGGAGTCTGAATACTTGAGTAGTTACGAAACGCTTTGGCCATAGAAAGCACCCAACGCAGGTCACACAGCCGGGCTTGTCCTTTTACTTACCTGTCAATGCGGACCACAGATCATCGTCGTTACTGCACCGAAGCAGGCGCTCGCGTCCCGCGGCGTCCAGGAAATGGCATATAACGGCCATGAACTGTATATGCTGTCCGGAGACGCTGGACGGGGAGAGCGTCAGCACGAAAATATTAGATGGTTTACCATCCAGCGCGCCGAAATCTATCCCCGCCTTATGGAGCCCCACGGCACAGATCAGATTTTTCAACTGGTCTGTTCTGGCGTGGGGTATTGCCACCCCGTTCTGCATGCCGGTAGACATCTGTTCCTCCCGCTCCAATATCGCTCGGCGCACGGCTGTGATATCGCGAAATTGCACATGTGCGGCCAGTAAGGCCAAGAGTTCATCAATGACTTCCGACTTAGTTGTCGCCCGGAGGTTGACGGTGACCAGAGGACGCCTGAGCCACATAGCAAGGGATACCTTCCCCGGAGCAACTGCAAGTGAGGCTGCTGTTTCGCGCCGAGCGCCGGTCAGGACAGCGAACATGGACGCCGCATCACGGCAGGCAAGCAGCATTGCCCGGCCCTGGGCATTAAGAGCGTTAGCTATTGAGGCGATGAATTGCATATGCGGCGCAGCTCCGCCGCGGGGCGCAAGCGTGAGAAGGACGATGCGGGAAGGCTGACCGTCCAATGCGGCAAAATCAATCCCGTCGCGACAAAGGCCGACTGCGCAAACAAGCCTGTCCACGCTGTTGCTGCGCGCATGGGGAATGGCAATGCCATCCTGCATGCCGGTGGACATCACCCGCTCGCGCTGGAGAACGTCATCCAGCGCCTGCGCACGATCACGTACGAGGCCGAGTTCGGCCATCCGGTCAACAAGGAAAGCAATGGCATCATCCTTGCCAGAAGGAGACATCTCAGGAAACAGCAGTCGTCGGTCGAGATAGGCGGCCGGGTCCATGCGGCTGCGGGCAGGAACGGCTCCGTCCGAGCTGAATCCAAGCGCAACCAGCGTGGGATCCAGCGGCTTTCGCAGGGCATTCAGGAGGAGTTCCATGTCGGTAAGCACTTCGAGAACCGCAGTTTTAACGAAGGTCTGCTGGGATTCGTCGCAGACGAACACGATTTCGCGTTCTTGCTGACGGAATCCGATCACGACATCGTCCTTGCGCACCTGGTATGAGCGCTCTCGCGGATCGAGCGTGTGCACGTAGAAACCCTCTGCATCAAAGGCAGCACTCAGTCTCTCCATCAGCATGGCCGCGGCTTCCCGGTTCGGAAAGGAATAGCGCAACAAGAGTTCACGCGGATCCGATCTGGGATGCCTCAACCCCTCACCTGGGTGACGAAAGGCGGCAACGAGCGCTGGCGGCGCCGCAAGTGCGGCTAGAAAGGTCATGCACACCACCACGCTGAAAAGCTCGGAGCTCAATATGCCCGCTGACAGCCCGACGCCGGCAACGATCAGGGTCACCTCTCCGCGTGGCAGCATTCCAATGCCGATGCGGAGCGCGCCCCACCGCGTGAATCCGGATAGAAAAGCCGGCAGGCCGCAGCCTACTATCTTTGAAAAGGCGCCCACCACCGCAAAAGCCACGCCGAACAGAATGACCGTCGGCGACCCCAGCGCGCGGACATCAACGAGCATGCCCATAACCGCAAAAAAAACCGGTACCAGAAAAACATGCAGTCCCTGTAGTTTCTCCTGAATCACCCGCTTCAAATCGGTTGTCGAGAGCGAAAGTCCCATCACGTAAGCGCCTATAATCATTGCCAGACCGGCGCCCTCGAAAAAGCCGGCCAGAAGGAGCGCCAATCCAAGCGCCATAACAGCGATAACGCTGCGGTGCCGGAAGAGTTTAAGCATCGCGCTGATGCGCTGCGCGGCAAGCAGGCCCACGGCAGTGACAGCGATCCACAGTCCGAAGTCCATGGCTGCTATGTTCGCGATTCGCCACCAGTCAATAGACCCGCCGCGAGTTGCGTTGATAACGCCCATCCCCACACCCAGCATGATGATTCCCAGCACATCGTCCACAACGGCGCCGGCCAGGATCGTGACGCCTTCGGGCGATTCGAGCTTGCGGCAGTCCGACAGCACCCTTGCGGTTATTCCCACTGAGGTTGCGGTTGAAATCACACCCATCAGAATGCAGGGCGCATCCAGCATTCCGAGCCGCCGACCGAGCAACAGGGGCGAGAAGACGACCGTTGCCAGGTTCCCCATAAGGAAAGAAAGAACGACACCACCGGTGCCCACAAGTCCGCTGACAAGGGAATAGCGCATCAGGATCTTAATGTCCGTTTCCACGCCAACGATAAACAGGAGAACAATCGAGGCAAGAGCGCAGATGCCGTAAAGCTCAGGAGAGACCGGAAGCGACCCCATGGCAATAACAGGATCGAGATAAAAAAGGCCGTGAGGGAAGCCGATTATCGGCAATGTCCCCAGGAGTTCGGGGCCGATCACCACGCCGCTGAAAAG
Source organism: uncultured Verrucomicrobiota bacterium (assembly GCA_964458525.1). Lineage (GTDB taxonomy): Bacteria > Verrucomicrobiota > Kiritimatiellia > JAAZAB01 > JAAZAB01 > CAYWJE01. Next base: position 3,350 of record CAYWJE010000153.1, on the reverse strand, counting down.
CTCGCCAAGAACGACCGGCAGCCGCAAGCGCTCGAACAGCATTCCGCCCAGGCGCGCCGCGAAAAGGATCGTTCCGAGTTGCAGCATCAGCGTCATCATACGCCTGGTGGCATCACCTGCGCCGCTCTCTGGAGCATCAGACGCAAATGCCGTGACGGCCATAGAGACGCAGCACACCATAAAAGCTATGGTTAATTGAGTTTTCCTTCGCAATTTCATACTCTCCCAGTTTTGGCTGCATCACCAGCCGTACGTCCGTCCTTCAGAGGAAGTTCGATGCCAAGCGCCTTGATCTTGCGGAAAAAGGTGCTCTTGTGCAGACCTAACTCGCGCGCGGCCGCCAGGCGATTGTAATGATTCCGCTCCAGCGCGGCGCGAATGGCCTGAGCCTAGGTGGTGCGAACCGCTGAGATCATATCCGCGGCGACCGGCGCCCGGGCAGGCATTCGAGACACGAAACTCTCCGGCAAATGAACCGGCTGAATGAGATCCTTCCCGCAAAGAACGAAAGCGTGCTCAATGATGTTCTCCAGCTCCCTCACGTTTCCGGGATAATCATGTGCCATCAGGAAGGCCATAGCCTCGCTGCTGATGCCTTTCACCGATCGCAGCTGCAGCTTGTTAAACCGTGCAATGAAATGCTCCGCGAGAAGAGGGATATCCTCTTTCCGGTTGCGCAAAGGGGGTAGTTCGATTCTCACCACGTTGATGCGGTAAAAGAGGTCCTGCCGGAAATCACCTTTCTTCAAAGCCGCGGACAGGTCGCGGTTTGTCGCCGCTATCGCGCGAACATTCGCCCGCAACATCTGCGTTCCGCCTAGCGGCTCATAGGTCTTCTCTTCAAGCACACGGAGAAGCCGGGTCTGCAACGCCGGACTGACCTCCCCTATCTCGTCGAGCAGCATCGTTCCGCCCTCAGCAAGCGCGAATCTTCCGGGCTTATCCCTGTCCGCTCCGGTGAATGCGCCCTTCTTATAGCCGAACAGCTCCGATTCGAGAAGACTGTCCGGCAGCGCCCCGCAGTTGACAGCCACGAACGGCTTGTTTTTTCGCCTGCTCATATCATGGATCGCGCGGGCGAGCAGTTCCTTGCCGGTTCCGGTTTCGCCCTGTATGAGAACGGTGCTGTCGCTCGCTGCGACCTGTGGAAGTATATCGAAAATCTTCCGCATCGCGGAGCTGCGGCTGATGAGGTCACCCATCTGAAACCGGCCCTCGATCTCCCTGCGCAGTTCCTCCACGAGGCTCAGGTCGCGAAATGTCTCGGCGCCGCCTATAATGCATCCTCCGGCATCGCGCAGTATGGCCGTTGAAATGCTTATCGGTATACGGCGTCCGACGGCGCTCACAATGAATGCGGAACGATTGATGACCGGTTTGCCAGTTTTCAGCGTGTGCCTGAGCGCGCAATCAGTCTCGCACATGCTGGCGCGGAAAACCTCTGAACAGAGTTTTCCCATTGCATCCCTGCGCTTTGTGCCGGTTATTCCTTCGGCAGCACGGTTGAATGACGTGATCTTCCAGTCCCCGTCCACGGTGAATACGCCATCTGAAATGCTGTCGAGAATGGCCGCCTCATGCGCAGACAGCCCACCCGTCACACTGCTGGTTTTCGAGCTGATCTTTCGATGTCCTGCCATTATTCAGCCTTTGCCGTAATCATGAAATCCTTCTGAGCACAAAAACACGGCGTCCGTCATCAAGCGCTTGTTCGAACCCGAACTCACCGCAGATATATTCAAAAGTGCGGACATGATAAAACGACACGTGCGTTAGGTCCCGCGTGTAATACCACGTCCTGAAGCGCTCAAGCGAATCCCATAGCCCGGTCATAATCCCGAGATATCCGCCCGGCGACAGCATTCCGGCAAGTTGTTCAATCTCCCGTCGCGGCTCGAAGAAATGTTCGAAGGTCTCGGTGCAGAAAATGAAATCATATGGCGGGCTCAATTTCAAGGGAAAAAAAAGCGGATCGAAGTCATCGCATTGAATCCCCGCCTTGTGCACCAGCCCCGACAGCGCCGGGCCCGGACCGCAGCCGTAATCCAGTCCGCGCATGCCGGGCCGTATGAAATCCAGCATCGGCTTCACCGCTTGACCGAGGAATGCGACATAGCCCTCGTTTTCCGGCGTGTTATTATGCTGCTCATAGCGAGCGCGAGCAGCTTCCGGCGACGGCAGGAACCGGCGTTCCACCGAGATCAGGCTGCAATTGTCACACAGAAAATATCCGCGCGGATCGGCACAGGGCACGGACGATATCCGCTTTGATTCACCGCACAGCCGGCATACCCGCTCATCTTCCGCTGTGGCGGACTGATCTCGACTCGAATCTTGCCTGAGTTTCATGGAATGAATCTACCAGAATGTCAGCGCAAATGGTATCTCATTCACATGAGCATTTTCTCATCATAAGTAAGTGCCTTATTGTCGAGAAACAGCGATAAAAAACAAATAATGGAGACCGGCGGTCCCCGCCGTTCCTCGCCTGTCCGCCTGCGGAGGGATACGAAGGCGCAGAGCGTTATTCTTCTCCATAATCTCCACCCATCTTCACACAGAGTGTTGTGTGCAGCGCTTGAAAGAACTCTTGACTCTCGGAGCCAAACAATGCATCTTTTTTTTTAATTCTCAATAATGCAAGAGAACTTATACTTGGAAGGTTCAGTAAACGTCAAACGGGATGCTATTATGAAAAACGATGGGGATAATGGGAAGGATGGAAAACATATCTCATTCAATTCCCATGACTCCCATGTGGCGCCATCATCGGCCTACAATCCTATTTATCCCCCCGCGCGGCGACCGTACAGTGGACCAAATGATTCAGTCGGCGCGCTCCAGAAAGCAAAACAATGAAAAAGTGTCCATTCTGTGCTGAAGAAATCCAGGATGAAGCGATAAAGTGTAAGCATTGTGGTGAGTTTCTGGATGGCTCACATCCACTGTCCATGGCCGGGAAGAAACTGCCGTGGTACTTCCGTACGCCTTTCATTGTCATTGCCATTTGCAGCATCGGCCCCCTGGCGTTACCACTGATATGGTGGCGTCCTAAAACAGCGCGAGCTTGGAAGATCGGACTGACAATTGGAATTCTTGTGCTCAGCTGGTTCTTATGGGAGGCAACTCGGAAATCAGTTGAAACTCTCCAACAGTACTATGATCTGTTCGATCATTTTTAGAATCACACAGATGGCTTGAATACTAGCCAAATGTATTTGAAATTCGTTTTGGTGTAAAGCCGCGTTAGTGAAGTTTTCGGAGCCTTTGGTGGTGCATGTGTTCAGTGTTCAGCGTTCAGCGTTCAGTGTTCAGGAATCCAACGGCGTTCTGACTCCGGCAGATGCTTT
>CAYWJE010000152.1:0-8775 GCA_964458525.1 uncultured Verrucomicrobiota bacterium | reverse complement strand
CGTCAGGGACTCTTCCGGGCGGCCAAGGCATTCGCCCGGTATAAGGGAAGAAAGGGAACGAAGACATCGGTTTTGCCTGACTTCTTAATTGGCGGACATGCGGAAGCCGCGGGTATCCCGCTGCTGACCCGGGACACCAAGAGATTAAGCACTTACTTCCCGGGCGCCAGGCTGATCTGCCCCTAACAAGGGTGGGTGACCAGCATTCGTCCGTTCGTGGAGAGAAATGCAGGGGCACAGATTGGATACGATTCTGGTGGAGAGGAACCTCGCGGAGAGCCGGGAGAAGGCGCAGCGCATGATACGCGCCGGGCTCGTGCGGGTGGACGGACAGCCCGCCGACAAGCCCGGCCACCAGTTTGATCCGGCCTGCGACGTGAAGGTGCTCGCCACCGAAAGATTTGTGGGAAGGGGCGGTGAGAAGCTCGAACATGCCTTCGAGATTTTCCATCTTGATGTGGCGGGAAAAGTGTGCCTGGACGTCGGCGCGTCAACCGGCGGATTCACCGACTGCATGCTTCAGCATGGCGCCTCAAAAGTCTATGCGGTGGATTGCGGCCGCGGACAGCTTCACTGGAGGCTCAGGAACGATCCCCGGGTGGTCGTGATGGAGAAGGTCAACGCGCGGCTTCTTCGCCCTGGTGACCTGCCGGAGCGTCCGGAATTCGCCGCGATGGATGTGTCGTTCATATCTTTGACAAAGGTGCTGCCGTCTGTTAAAGATATCTTATCGGATGGCGCTTCGATCGTGTCGCTCATCAAGCCGCAGTTCGAGGCCGGGCGCAGTGAGATCAGCCGGGGCGGCGTGGTGCGCGACCCGGAAATCAGGGCGGCTGTCGTTGAGCGGATCCGGGATTTCGGCGAACGGGAGCTCAGCCTGCCGTGGCTCGGCGTGTGCGAGTCGCCCATCAAGGGACCGGCAGGGAACATCGAGTTTCTCGCATACTGGCGAAAATCATGAAAACCATAGCTGTATTCGCAAACCATGAAAAGCCGTCTGCCGCGCGCGTGATGGCGGACCTCCCCGCTCAAACGGAGAGATTAGGGCTGAAGATTGTTGATCTTGAGAAGACAGTTCCCGACGGCGCGGAAGCCGACATGCTTCTCGTGCTCGGCGGGGATGGGACGATGTTGAAGGCCGTTCGTATGCTTAAGGGGCGCGAGATTCCTGTGCTCGGCGTGAACCTCGGAAGCCTCGGTTTTCTGACCAGCGTTTCGGAAGATGATATCGGGCGGGCGTTGCAATGCATGGCAAGCGGCGATTACATCATCAGCGAGCGCACTCTGGCGGACTGTCGCGTCGAGAAGGCGGACGGAAAGAAGGGGCGCTACCAGGCATTAAACGACATCGTAATCACCCGCGGAGCCTCCGCGCGGATCATCACGCTCGATATCATGATTGATGGGGCCGCGGTCATGTCCTGCCGCGGCGACGGGATCATAGTGTCCACGCCCACGGGCAGCACCGGTCATTCGCTTTCGGCCGGCGGCCCGATACTGCACCCGGAGTCTCGGACTTTCGTCATAAGCCTGATCTGCCCACATACGCTGAGCGCGCGCCCGCTCGTTGTGCCGGACGATAAGCTCATAACGGCCGTGGCCGCTGAGAGCTCGGGAGACATGCTTCTCTCCGTTGACGGCCAGACGGGTGAGCTTCTCGCCGCCGACGATCGGATACTGATCTCGCGCAGCGCGGAAAGCGCTCAATTTGTCCACCTGCCTGGCTACGACTTCTTCTCCGTTCTGCAGCAGAAGCTTCATTGGCGCGGCTCGACCGTATAACCCTATATGGAGCAGTTCAACTGCTTTTTCCAGGATAACACCAGCGTGGCTCAATTGCGCAAGGGCGGGCAGGTGTGGAGGACATAAACGGCCGGGACGGCCGTCTCCATCGGACCACTTGTTCGCCAAGATGCTGACACATGGTGAGTTACGACAGAGTATCGCCTGCGTCTGCCCATCATCGCTTCCTTTTTCACGAAAATCATTTGGCACTTTTTCTTCCGTAAAAGTAACTACTTAGTCAGAATTCCTGTTATGTTGAGCTCATAACAGGAAGTTTGAATTTGTGAATCTCGATTTGTTGTGTTGATTTGTTGTTGACACCCGTTGCGCGCGCGGGTATTATCGGGCTCGAAAATAGGGTTGTTATGCCTGTTTCAACCTTCAATAACAAGCATGGGAGATAGCCTTGGATTTGGAAAAAATGCGCCACAGCGCGGCGCATGTGATGGCAGCTGCCGTTTGCCGGTTGTTTCCTGATGTCCAGCTTGACATCGGGCCCACGATCGAGGACGGATTCTACTACGATTTCGATCTTTCCCATAGACTCACGCCTGATGATTTTCCGCGGATCGAGGAGGAAATGGCCGCTATCATCAAGGCCGACCTGCCTTTCGAGCGAATCGAGATGACACGTCAGGATGCCGCGGCTCTCCTTGAGGAGCGCGGCCAGAAATTCAAGCTTGAGCGGCTCGCCGATATTCCTGCCGGTGAGACGATCACGTTTTACCGATGCGGCGATTCAATGGATCTATGCCGCGGACCCCATCTCGATCGGAGCAGCGAAGTCAAGGCTTTCAAGCTGCTCAGTCTGGCAGGTTCGTACTTCCGCGGACTCGAAACCAACCCGATGCTCCAGCGCATTTACGGCACGGCTTTCGGTTCGGAGAAGGATCTCCGCACTTACCTCGCACGTCTCGAGGATCTGCGCAAGCGTGATCATCGCAAGCTCGGTCAGGAGCTTGACCTCTTCAGCATTCACGATGAGGTCGGCCCCGGCCTGATCCACTGGCACCCCAAGGGCGCGATGGTCCGTCATCTGATCGAGAGCTTCTGGAAGCGAGAACATATCCGCAACGGCTACGAGTTTCTCTATACCCCGCATATCGGGCGCGCGCAGCTCTGGGAGACGTCAGGGCACCTGGATTTCTATCGCGAGAGCATGTACTCGGCCATCGAGGTGGATTCCGCGCCGTATTTCATCAAGCCGATGAACTGTCCGTTTCACATTCAGGTCTACAAGAACAAGATGCGGTCGTATCGTGATCTGCCCCTGCGGTGGGCAGAGCTTGGAACCGTGTACCGCTACGAGAAGGCGGGTGTGCTCCACGGGCTGCTCCGGGTGAGGGGCTTCACTCAGGATGACGCGCATATCATTTGCACCCCAGGCCAGATCGGCGAAGAGGTAGCGCGGGCGCTCCGGTTCGCGCTCAGGATGTACAGGGCATTCGGTTTTTCAGAGATGTCCGCCTACCTGTCCACGCGCCCGAAAAAGGCCGTGGGCGAGGATGCACGCTGGGAACAGGCCACCGCCTCGCTCAAGCAGGCGCTCGAGGGCGAGCGGATCGCCCACCAGATAGACCCGGGCGGCGGCGCTTTTTATGGACCCAAGATTGATCTCAAGGTCAAGGATGCCGTAGGGCGCGAATGGCAGACCAGCACCATCCAATTCGACTTCAATACGCCCGAACGGTTCGACATCACGTATGTCGGGGACGACGGGCGCGAGCACCGTCCCTACATGGTGCATCGCGCGCTGCTCGGCAGCCTGGAGCGATTCTTTGGAATATTGATAGAACATTACGCGGGAGCGTTTCCCGTGTGGTTGGCGCCCGAACAGGCGCGGGTCCTGCCGCTCACGGATGACCAGGCTTCCTACGCGGCGGGCGTTGCTGAAGAGCTCCGTAAGCTCGACTTTCGCGTGAAGGTGGATGATCATTCCGGAAAGCTCGGCGCGAAGATACGCGCAGCGCAGCTTGAGAAGATCCCGTACATGCTCGTGGTGGGGGCGAAGGAGTCAGCCGCCGGCAACGTGTCTGTGCGAGGGCGCACGAGCGGAGACCTCGGGCAAAGCACGGTCGCGGAGTTCGCGCGCCTGCTGGCCGGGGAGAACAGCCCTGTTCTTGAGTCCTGAAATTAGCCCGCCGCCGCCGGCTTCGACGGATGGCGGGCAGCAACCGGCAACAATGGAGGTATATTATTCGCAAGCTGATCAGAGTGAATCACAGGATCCGGGTTCCCCAGGTGCGGTGTATTTCCGAGACATCGGAGCAGCTGGGAGTGATGCAGACGTCCGACGCGCTTCGCTATGCGCTTGATCGCGCTCTGGATCTGGTCGAGATTTCGCCCCATGAGAATCCGCCGGTCTGCCGCATCATGAACTTCGGGAAGTTCCGCTACGAGGAGAGCCGGAAGGAGAAGCTGGCCAGGAAACACCAGATCACGACGGTGATCAAGGAAATAAAATTCCACGTGAACGTGGATGACCATGATTACCAGGTCAAGCTGGAGCGGATTCGAGAGTTCCTCGAAAAGGGCCACCGCGTGAAGGCGTCCCTGATGTTCAGGGGCAGGGAGAATGAGCACCGCGACCTCGGGTTCAGTCTGATGACCAGGCTGATCAAGGATTGCGCGGATATCAGTCAGCCGGACTCTCCGCCCAAGCTCTTCGGAAATCGCCTCATGATTCTGCTTCAACCGCAAAGGCCGCAGAAGGGCGGGAAGGCCCCAAAGCCGGATCAGCCCTCGCGGAACACATGATTCAAGAAGAATAACAGGGCAGAAAGACCGGCTGCCGCCAGGTAGAAGGCAAACGGCTTCAACGTGTGCTTCTTGAAATAGTTGACGCAGAAATGAATGGCTCCGAGGCTTACCGCGAAGCTGAAAACGAAGCCAGCCGCAACCATGAGCGGATCCATGTCAAGCTCCGCCGCCTTGGCTATGTCCTTGAGCTGGAAAAGCAGCGCCCCCGCAACGATCGGGATGGCCATGAGGAACGAAAAACGCACGGAAGATTCCCGGCCCTGACCACACAACATTCCCGTTCCCATGGTCCAGCCGGACCGGGATGCGCCCGGCAGGAGCGCAACCACTTGCGCGAAACCGATGAGCACAGCCTGCGGGAAAGTCATGCGCCTGTTATTATCCCCGGCCTTCCTTGTTTCGGCCACGAGGAAAAGAGCGGCTGTGGCGAGCATGGAAAACCCCGTGACCGGTAGGTTCCGAACGGCGTCGCCGCTTTCCAGGAACGGCTTGAACAGCACGCCCGCCGCAGCGGCGGGAACCGTCGCGACAGCAATCAGCCAGGCGAGACGCCGCATCGCAGCCGGATCCTCGTCGGCTGACGCGGCGCTGACGCGGAAAACAGGAAAGACAAGCGCCTTGATTATAGCGAGGCAGTCCTTTCGAAAATAGACCAGCAGGGCTGCAAGGCTCCCGCCATGCAGGACGGTATCGAATGCCAGCCCGCCTGCGTCCGACCAGTTGAATAATTTTCTTGCCAGCACGAGGTGCCCGGAGCTGCTCACGGGAACGAATTCCGTTACGCCCTGGATAAAAGCGAGCGCCGCCGCCTGCCAGAAGGTGATTTGAGATTCCATCATATTGCAACAGGCTTGAGCGATCCGCGGACTCAAGCACAATTTTTGATTTGCCCGTTCATAAAAAAGCTCCTCACCAGGTGCTCTGCACGGGAACAAAGCCCGTTCCGCCGAACATCAATGGCGCGGCGATGATCTTGGTTCCGTCGAGTGACCTGATGTACCAGGCGCCGGTTGTTTCGTTGTACACAACCAGGTCGCTTGTGCCGTCCCCGTCATAATCGCCGGCTACGGGAATATATTCAGGCCCGCCCCATGCCGTGCCCCAGGCTATGACGGTGCTGGTCACCTCTGACCACGAGTACCAAAGGCCTGTGTAGCGACAGTATACAGTGAGGTCGAACACGGCGTCACCATCATAATCGCCAGGCACCGGCTCGTAGCCGGCCTCGCCCCACTGGATACCCCAGATAATGGGCGTGCCGAACGAGGATGCGACGAACCAGTATCCGGAGGCGTCGTGGCACATTGCACAATCAGCCACGTTGTCCCCGTCGTAATCGCCGGGCACGGCGGTGAAGCCGCTGCCAGCAAAACTCTTGCCGACAATTATCGGTTGCCCGCTGAGGCTTATGGAGTACCAGAACCCTGCATTCTTTTCGTAGAGCGTCAGGTCTGATACGCCGTTTCCAGAATAGTCCCCGGCAATGGGGGTCAGGCCCGGGCCGCCCCACTGCGCGCCCCACGCGATCGGGCCATCGGTCATGGACCAGATGTACCATAGCCCGGAAGCTTCATGGTAGACGGTTAGATCGGCGGTTCCATCTCCGTTGTAATCGCCCGTGATGGGAATGAAGCCGGGCCCGCCGAAGGTGAGGTCCCAGGCGATAACACCGTTTTGAAGAGAGAAGATGTACCATCCGCCGGTTTCCTCGTGATACAGCACCAGGTCCGATATGCCGTCCCCGTCGTAATCATTATCCAGCCCCGCTACATTTGCCGGAACGGCGGCGCCGTAAGTCCGCGCGATCGTGCTTGCCAGGAGCGCGTTATTGTAACTCTGCGCGTTCTGCTGGTATTCGCCCTCTGTCGCCACGGCGGCTTCTGTCTTTGCATAATCATGAAGTTCCATGAACTGCAACTGGCCGTCCTCGTTGGTGTCAACGGCCGATATGGAACACCCGTCAAGCAGGAAACCGGTGTAAAGTCCGTGGTCGGCGTTTTCCCAGCTCACCTCGTTGTAGTCGCAGGCGGTCATGAACCCGATGTTGTTGCCGAGGGTCTTGGGAACAGCCTCGCCACGCGCGGCGAACTCCGCTGTCTTGATCTTCTTGTAAGCGGCCATGACGTTCTTGGCGAAAGGCCAGTCCGGCACGCCGTCCGTGCTCTTGAACATGCCTGCGGAAAAGCATGTGTCAATGATGATGATAACGCTGACTTCCGACTGGAACGCCGCGAGGTCCGAGGCTAGATCACTGTCGGTGTAGTCGGAATCATAGGCGCAGATGAAAGTGTTGGACGGGTTGCTGCCAGCCGTCTGGCCGCCGTGTCCCGAGTGGTAGTAAAGGACCAGGTCGCCCGCCTCGCTGGCGGACGCCAGGGTCATCAGTGCTCCGCGGATGCTCACCTTTGTCGCCTGCGCGTTGGTGAGCATCTGGATGTTGGCCGAGGCCCACCTGTTCGACGGATCGCCCAGCAGCATGGTGTCCCTTATTCCCTCGGCATCTGCTATGCAGGCGTTCAGGTCGCCCGGCGCGTATGCCGCCGAATACTTGTTCAGCCCCACGAGCAGCGCGCGCCGCTCGGAGCTCAGAACTATTGTTCCGCTGTACCCGGAATCGCTGGTGCTGAACTCGCCGACTCCATAATCATTGCGCGCCTTGACCTTGTAATAATACTTCTGGCCGGAGACCACGTCGTAATCGTCGTACGCAAGGGCTGTGAGATTCGTGCAGAGCTGGATTGCGGCGTTTGTGCCGTAGCTCCGCCAAACGTCGTAGCCGTTGGCGCCGCCTACGGAATACCAGGTGACCGTTACGCGATCCGCGTGAACGCCGTCAGTTGCCGAAACACTGGTCGGCGCCTCAGGAATGCTGCTGGTGCTGCTTCCGCTCAGGAGTTCGAGCGTGAGCGTGTAACTCACGCCGTACCGGTCTTCCTTGTCCATGCACACCACGGTGTAGAGCCCGTTGGCGGGGATGTTGGTGGTGATGACTGCGGAAACCTGCATGATGTCTGTAGCCCTCTTTATCAGGTTGCCGGCCGGGTCATAAAGAAGCAACACCGGGGCAACCGCAACGTCAACCTCGGTCATGCTCAGTCTTATCTCATCGTCCGCCGAGCCCATGAAAGTCGCCACGTCCATGTTGCCGGGTTCGTCAATCGTTGCCGAGAACGTCTCTCCCGGAATGATGGTGCCGAGGTCGAGATCTTCGCCCATCAGCGTGCTGGGAATCTGGACCATGGATATGGCGTACTGTCCATTCGCGTTCAACTGGTCGTTACAGACCACGGTATAGATTCCGGCATTGGTGAGGCTGAAAACGAGTTCTGATCTATATTCCACGGGCACGGCATTGCTCACGCTCTCGCCCGAGGGACCGAACACCCGAAGGACCGGCACAAGCTGCACCTCCTTCTGGCCCATCCTGAGCAGAACGGTGCTATTGTTGGTTACGCTGAGAGTTGCCGCGTCAAGATCGGCGCCCACGTTGATTTCACCCGTGAGCGACTCGCCGCTCAGAATCGGGCCTACGTCAAGATCGGCATAGGAGAGCGGGTAGCCGGGTATGCGCAGGATGGAAACGCTGTAGTCAAGCAGCGAGGGAATAGCCACGAAGTCGCCCCACGTGGGAACACTGAGATCTATCCTGTACCATCCGGAGCGCGTCAGCGTCTCCGTCATTTCGTGAGCGGACACGGCCGCCGGGTTGGTGGCAATGACTATAGAAATGTTGGTGGAAGGCGATGGGATCGTGGCTATATAAGTCACGAACACGTCGGGAATGAAGGGCTCATAATCATCGTTGTTGGCCACGCGTATTATAACCGTGTCGTCCACTTCCGCCTGAAACACGTAGGAATGCATGTTGGTGCTGCCGGTCGTGTACGAGGACGGCAACGATCCACTGAAATACTGTCCCGATTCGATCGCACCCTGCCCGAGGGCGATGGCCGGCGCAATCAACAACGTTGCGCAAACAAGGCGCGCCGCCCGCAATGGAAACGAGTTGGCCAGGTTCATGTTGTCCTCCGGATGAAGAAACTTGTGAAACTCAAGAGCTCTAAGCATATATACGAATTCTTTCAAATGTTCGCATATGTCCATGCCCCTGTCAATCTCGAAAATGCGAAATGGAAAATGGGGGGCGCACATCTACGATCAGGTGCAAGATGTCCCGACTCCCGACCTCGCGGCGAGTCGGGACTTTGAGGTGGGGGTACACCCCGATCG
>CAYWJE010000151.1:0-8822 GCA_964458525.1 uncultured Verrucomicrobiota bacterium | reverse complement strand
GTATCCATTCCCCGTTCGGACCCACCTCGTCGGTCAGCCACTGATCCATCCATTGCGTAGCGCGGTCGGTCCACTTTTTCGCCTCCGGATGGTCTTTCAGGGCGCAACCTATTATTCCCAGGGAAAGAGTGTATGAGCAGCTCATGTTGGGATTGCCGGAGCAGAAACCCCGCTCCATGGACCAGCACGTGGGATCGGCCATGAGATAACCCAGATAAGCCATCTGAGCGCGGAACAATGCCCTGTCTTCGGGCGAGAGCATTTCGCTGTCGATAATGAAATCATAACGAGTCACGGTTTTTATCGCGTGGCGCATGACGTCGAAATTGCCCATCAAGGCCAGTTGAGCGCGCAAATCTTTTATCGCACTCTCCATGGCTTTGGCGCCTTGCTCATCCTCGGGCTTCACGAGAAGGATGGAGAATGGATTTCCATTGTAGTTGTTATCCAGCAATGTCTTGAAGTCCGCGTCCGACTCAGCCCTGTTCCAGGCCTTCTTGACTTCCGTTATACCAACGAAGAGATCCGGGTGGCGCGTTCGCGCCGGCCAGTCGAGAACCATATCCTTGACGCTGTTCAACGTATAGCCAACAAGCGGCTCGCCTGAACCGGTCGTCCATTCGCGGCCTCCCTTGTTTATCGCCGCGGCAAGCGTCACGGCTCCGTCGGCGGCATAGCTCACGGGCATGCACTGGCGCTTCCAACTCCTCCACATCACGTTGTCTATCTCTTCAAGCTTCCATTTCTTCATGCCGCCGTATGTCATTTCCACCGGATCAACCCATGCGCCCGGATTCATGGAGGAAAGAACAAGCTTATTGCCGTCCTCCGACGCGAAAATGATGCGCCATGGGTATTCGGCAAAAACGGATGCTATGCTGCTGTTCGGACTCAGCATACAGAACGGCGCGCCGCCGGGATTCACGTCGGCGCGGCTGTCCTGTCTGGCCCATTGTCCATAAAGCTTCGGCATATCCGCCTGCTTGACTCCGGGCACCGGCGGGAAAACCCACGCAACCCCCGCGCCGGTACTCTCGCGTTCGGAACGCATCGTCCATCGCACCGAGTTATCGCCGGCGGCTATCATCGCGGAAAAGACGAGAACATTGCTGTCCGCAAAAGTGTATTTGATTTCGGCGCGGGCGAAAACCGCGCCGGAATCGAGAAGTTTTCCGCTCCATGCGGAGACGGGCACGGCGCCCGTGAGCGCGCTGCCGCCCGCCCATGCGCCGTTGCCGAGCCGCATGCCCAGGAGGGGGCCCGGCACGGCCGAAGCCGCAACCGGCTTCTCGAAAGTCGCGCCGCCTATTGGAAACCGCGCGCCGACAAGCAAGGTGTTTATCTCAACGCTGTCCTTACCCTCTTTCACCGCGAGGTCTGTTTTCGGCTGCGCGGCCTTTGTTTTCGAGAGGGCGGGGGTATAGGTCGCGGATGCGCGGGGTTCGAGCCCTTCGGAAACGAACCATAATAGTCCGGACTTCACAAAGCCTGCATCGCCCGGCCAGAACTCGATATCGCTGAGCTGGGCGGGGATATTGCCCTTCGGGCCTGCCAGCAAGACGCCGTCGGCGGCGCATTCCCTGTCCTTCGCGGAGAAGAGAACGCTGATCAGCTCGCGTTCGTAGGATTGGTTGAGGTGCTCCTTGAGCACGATGGGCGCCGCGCCCAGACTCGATGTCGCTATCGCCGTTATTGCTGCTGCTGCAATCAATTTCATATCTTTCCTTTCTTTATTCTCCGTCAACCTCCGAGTTCCACGCATCGTTTTCTGTAATGCAGATAGTTGGTATAAGGAACTTCCTCCGGAACGCCGTGATCGCACGTGGGGATATACCCGCCCCGCGCGAGCATGACGGGCAGTATCCGCTCAAGTTCGCGGTCAATCGCCTCTTTGCTGCGCGCAAGGATGCGCTTGTCTATTCCGCCGGTTATGACAAGCTCCGGATATGCCTTGCCGACAGCCACCACGTCGCAGCCGGAAGCCACCTCGAAAGGGGTCATCACGTTGGCGCCGATCTCCATGTAAACGGGTATCACGGGCACGAGGTCGCCGTCGGTGTCAATGCTTATATGCATCTTACGAACCTTGTCCATCTGGCGCGCCTTTACGTTCGCAATGAGCTGCTTGTAATAGGGGAAAAGAAACTCGCGCATCATGTCCGGCGAGATCAGTGGTCCATGATTATAACAAATATCCTCAGCCAGAAACAGCTCGTCCAGGGTCACATGCTCCTGGTGGCGGCTGATAACGGCGTCGGCAAGCGCCAGCCACGTCTCCATGCAATCGTGAATCAGGCGAGGCGCATCGTGGAACATATAGAGAACATTCTCCGGCCCCATCAGGCTGCGCAGGTACATGTAGCCTCCGATGACGCGCTGGGTGATCATAAGCCCCTTGCCGGCGGCTTCTACCGCCTTGCCTATCCGCTCAGGGAGGTTCGCGTATCGTTCCGGCGAGGACGGGTCAAGACGCCACTTGACTTCCTCGTTCCAAGTCCGCGCGTCCTTCACGGGGTGATCCAGATACTCGGGCATGAAACCGCTCCTGCGTCCCTTGAAACAGAGCACCTTCCTGCCTTCCTGATCCCGGACCACTTCGCACTCGTCCCGTTCTTCCAGCACTTTCACGTCGAACATCGGCGAGAACGCGGCGCCGCACCATCCCAGTTCCCAGAGATCACAAGAGGACGGCTCGTCAAAATCGAAAAGCTCGGCCAAGGGCACCTCCCGCGGCATTCCCTGCTCCTTCCAGCGATCGAGACAGAAATATCCGAATTCGCGTTTCACAAACGGAGCGCCCGGCGTGATGGCGTAGGTGTCCCTCAGCTTTCGCGTTGATTCCGCCATCTTCTCGCGGGGCGTCATGGCGTGTATGCCGTCATTTTGTTCGGAATTCTTCATATCAGGATTCCTCTCCAACGCGGGCAGGCAACCCAAAGAGGAAGAGCGACAGGATAACAGGATGACTTGATATATCCAAATCCTGTAAATCCACAACCCAAGTCGTTTCCCGCCAGCCGCGGGCGGGAAACGAATCCTTCCTCGCTTTCCTTTGTCCTTTTGACATCTAGCACAAGTCTACGCCAACGAAACAGCGCTAAATCCCCTCACAACGAAATACCGGATGCCTTTTTGACACCGTCCAGCGGACGGTGTCAAAAAGGCATGCAAAGTCCTGATTAACAAGATAATCCTGTAATCCTGTCCGCATTTTCTTGTTTTTCTTAGCGGTTCCTCAACAACGAGGTACCAAGCAGCTTATATTCGTTCACGAACCCCTCATCCGTTCCGGGCCGGTTCGTCAACTTGTCGTTCAGCAGCCGGAATCCCTCGTGAACCAGCTTCTGTGTGTCATGCACGATCCACCTGACCGGCAATCCCAGCGGCAGGATATCATGACGTCCGCAAATAACGCTGACACTCACATCCTTCCTGCGTCCGTATCCGAGTTCGAGCATGGCGCGGGTGCCGCCCCGCGCGATGAAATCATCCATGAAGAGAAAACATCCGCGCGTGCCGTTCCGGGCAAGCGCCTTGCGCACCCGCAGGTAGGCTTGGGCTTCATGTTGAACGTGGGTTTCGGCGGACGAAATGGATATGAGTCTGATCTTCAACCCGAGTTCCCCGGCTGTTTCGCGAATAAAAGGCATCTTCTCCGCCACGGTGACGACAGTCCTGCTTGCGTTGTCGCGTCCGCTATCTTCCAGTCCAAGCCGTATCGCGCCGCGCAAATCGAGGGATGCATGGCATGGACCGGGAAACATGCCGCCCATCAGGACGTGTTTGAGCTGCAGTCTCTGGACAACGGGGAGAAGAGGATGGTATATATTACAATTCACGAACACGAAGCCTATGAAATCGCGCAGGGCATCTTCTGAATCATAGGGCGGGGGGATCTCGCGTTCCCGGTTCGCGATCCATGCGTGTTCCATTCCGTAGCCGAGCTTTGCGCATTCGGCGCCGCTGAAATTAAGGACGTTCATGAAGAAGGGGTGTACGCTCTCCGCCTCTCCGCCGACGCCGCAGACCCAGAGGATTCTCATCATTCTCTTTGCCGCAGGCGCAATGAAAGTGCCGCGCCCCTGCTGCTTCTTGAGCAGGCCCTCCTCGACCAGGAGTTTCTGCGCCTGCCGGATTGTGATCAGGCTCACTCCGTAGGCATCGGCCAGCTCCGGCTCGGTGGGAAGTTTCCCCTCGGCCAGGAACTCGCCCCTGAGCAGTCGTTTGCGGAGGTGGGCGTGCAGGCTGCGGTAGAGCAGGTTCCCGCGCCCCTTCTTCCGGCTGTCGCGATTTCTGAATGCTTGCATCGTTCAGCGTCCGGTGAATTATTTCCGGATATCATGCTTGCCCGCGCGCGGGCAGTCCCATGTTAATACTTACTTATGTGAAAACTGCGATCGAAAACAAGAAAATATAAACCGCCAAGATGCCAAGGTCGCCAAGCTTGCAAAGCCAAAGGCATATCTTTGCTTTCCGCCACGGGCGGACAAGTGCGTCTTGAGCGAAGCGGGCGGTTGAAAAAGCTTTTTGTTCAATCAGGTTGCCCGCATCGCCTGCTTTGAATCATTGACAACATCCTCTCACATCGGTTATTCACCTGTCAATAAAAAAACATGATCACATAGATAATGAATGCCGCGGCATTTCAGAATGCGCTGGCGCACAGGAACGATGATGAGTTCCCGCTCACGAACCGGATTGCGAGCAGGTGTTCACCCCGATCGAGCCGGACTGTGCGCATGTGGTCCCATGCGGAGGCCGGGGATTGCCCGTTGCCTCTTGCCAGACTGTCGCACACGGGGCTCCCGTCCACAAACGCCTCGAACCACCAGTCGGCGCCAAATCCAAACATTACTTCCTTTGCGCTCTCAAGCTCGAACGGCACGAACACATATGCGGTCCGGTATTCAGCGGTCCCGCCAAGGCAGGTGGCGAGATCAACCTGTCCTCGCGAGGCCTTTACTTCGCGGAGCGTGATCTTGCCGCCTGATGATTCAACGCATTTCGGCATGGTCTTGAGCTGTTCAGGGGGCAGCGTGAAGGAATGGTCAACGGGGCCGAGCACGTGCCACCGGTCAGGCAGGAACGACGGCTCATCGGCGATGATGATTTCGGTGGGCCGCACGCAGCCGTTCGCGTTTCGGGCGTAATAGATATCCCTCAGTTCGTCGAACGCGGGTTTGAGCGCGGCGTTGCGCACAAACATCTCGTTATCTATTTTTGCCCGCAACGCCACCAGACGCCAGCGCCAGGCTTGCGCCACCCGCGGCGTGAGCTTCGATTCCGCCCGGTTGATATGCGCAAATGCGCCCGCGGCGCCGTGAGTGATGGAATTCCGTCCGTTGTTCTGCTCCATTATTCTTATGGCGGGAATGACTTCTTCTACGACGTCGGGCGAGAACTCGAACGCGATATATTCCCTGAGGATATCCTCGGCGGTGCGGTTTGGCTGCCAGTAGAACTGGGCGAAAAGCGCCTTGCTCATATCCTCGAAGATCCCCTCTGAGTAGGGGAAGCCGCCGTCGAGCAGCGGGGCGCGCTCCCGCCAGCGGGATTCGAAATAGACTGGAAGGGTGGCCGCGCCGCGTCCGCCCCACGGTGAGGTGTTGAGCATGCTGATATCGGGAAAACCCAGCGCCGGCAGTCCCACGTGAGGCCGGGGCGCCGGACCGGCGCTGTACACGTAATCGCCGGTCAGCTTCTCGGTCATCACGTAATCGCACCAGTCCGGCTTCGTCCGCAGGCGCTCCGCCAGGCTCCGCCACTCGCCCGCCCTGTTTATGACCAGGCTGGTGAAAAGAATGGTCTTTATATCCGGCATTTCCGCTTTCGCGAGGCGCGCCACGGCCTCCGAGCATTTCAGGAAACCATTGGTCAGCCACGGCGCGCACTTGTCGCAGCCGCAGCCGCCCGGGTCATAAGGGTTGATGGCCAGGTATTCCGGGTCGAACTGCCTGAACCACGCGAATTCCTCGCGCATTGTCTTCAGCAGGTGTTCTATACCCTCCGGGGTGGAAGGGCAGACGTAATCATCGCTTTCGTCCCCGCGGCAGTCTTTGAGGGTGGCCCTGCAGGTGGAAGGCGAGGTCCAATCCGACTCATTGCCTATGACGAGGAATGCCGTTCCTATGCCTATATCTCTCGCGGCCTGGACGATTTCTCCCAGCCGTTCGCGGAAGGCGACGGCATTCGGATCATAGAAACTCTTGAAATGCCGCATGTCATACCAGACCATTAGGGAGTTGAAACCCCATAAACCCAGGTCCTCGACATATCGCCTTATCTCGGACACGGGCGCGTCATGGTAGAAGTTGTGGAAGTGGGTTGCGAAGTAAATGCCGCGGACTGGTTTGGCCGGAACGGATCTGCCGCGCCAGCTTCCGGGTGTGAAGCCGCCGCGGTCATAGCGGGATGTTCGAAGGAACTTTCCGATGCCGTAGAGCAGGCCGCGCTCGTCATCACCCGATATACGAATTGAGTCCTTCGCGGCGTCCTCTATCTCGAAGCCCTCCGCGCCGATGCCGGTGCGGGTTGCGAGTTCGACGATCAGTTCGGCGTCGCGGTCGGGAAACACGCGCGCATCGCATCGCTGTTCGATCTGGCGCGCGAGAATGCGCGCAAGATTTTGCATCACCGGTCCGGCGTCAGCGGGCAGCGCAACGCGCACTGAACCGAAAGTTGAAGGCTCCGCATCATTTTTCATCGAATTCCCTTTCATTATCTTATGTTCAAAAACCGTTCGTTTTTCTCCGTCTTTCCGAATCGTGAGCAGAAGGGTTTACGCGTTTCCGACCGGAATCGGATAAAAAGGTGTGTCTTTCGCGTAATCATTCAATAATTTAAATATCAATTCGTTTTTCAGTCCCTGATGTTCTTGTTTGTACCATAAGTTATGCAGTTCATCGGGATCATTGCTGATATCAAATAATTCTCCGTGTTCAGTGCCGGGATAAACGGCTAAACGGTAATTGTCAGTAACCAGACAGCGGACGTGAAAACCGAGTGTCGGATCATCATTTTCAATAACCACCGAATCCCGGATTCCGCAATGACTGTTTTCCAGCATTGGCCGGATGCTTTTTCCGGTGAAATAGGATTTCCAGAGCAACCCATGATCCCCCATCATATCACCGTGATCAGTAATAAAAGCAATTATGGTATTATTGATTTTTCCGGTTTTTTCCAGGGTATCAAGGATTCGTCCGATTTCCGTATCCAAATGAGTAACCATTCCATAGGTCATGGCGGTAATTTGCTGGAAGAATTCGGGTTTGACATTGCTGTTGTCTACGCCGTTAGGTTTCAGTTTACCATCAATGACATCCTGATAAAACGGGGGGAGATCCGTATATTCGCCTTCTCTTGAGGGTGGAAGAGGAATATCTTCCGGTCTATACATATCACAATATGGTTTAGGTGGAGCGCAGGGCGCATGCGGATCCGGAAATGAGCACCAGATGAAAAACGGTTCTTTATCATCTTCCTCGATTTTGGCAATAGTTGAATCCGCTATATAGCGGTTGTAATGAAATTCTTTAGGTAATGCCATTTTGTAGGTATGAGGTGCGGGAAAGGTTTCAAGTGCTTTTTTTGGTGAGAGCAGATCGGGATCCACTCCCTGTTCTTTCAGCCAATTAGTATAGGGGCCGAAGGTAAATGATGTGTGGCCGCCGACCATATCAACGGTTTGAAAACCATAGTAGGGAGTCGGGAATTCTGTTATAATGCCGTCATGCCAGTAGTGCAGACTCTCGGGATACAAATCCGGACGGCATTCCCTGGTTTGATCCAATACCCAGGGAGTAAGATGCAACTTGCCGGCACAGTGTGTCCGGTAGCCATGATCTGCCAGAATTTGCGGCATGACCGGTATTTCTTTTGACAGTGATTGTCCGTTTATGCGTAAACCATGATCACGTGGCAGTAATCCGGTGAACATCGTTGCGCGTGCCGGCATGCAGATGGGATTGTTGCAGCAGGCATTGGGAAAATAAGTTCCCTTTGCAGCCAGCCGGTCAAGATTGGGGGTTTTGACGATTTTATTTTCGGCGCAAGCCATATGATCGGCACGCATTTCATCGACACAGATAAGTAAAACATTCTGCTTCATTGTTGAAATTCCTTCAATCTTCCACGGGCTGCTGCAGTTCCGGTTTTCTGCTTGCGGCATCTCGCTTTCTATCCCGCATTATTCCATTATTCCATCATTCCAATATTCCATGGGATATAAATCTTCGGGTGTCGTGTTTGGCCGCGACCATTACAGAAGACTCTCGGGCAGTCAAGAAAAAAACAATATCACATAGATAATGAATATGGCGCGACGGCGGGGGATGATCGAAAGAGGTAATGATGGAAAATATCTCAACATAAAGCGACGGACGGTGTTTTCAAGATATCTTCACCATGAAGGGCATGATCTATGGAATTTCAGATTTTTGATTTCTGATTGTTGATTGAAAAACCAGCCGAATCGAGCTTGGACTTTGAAGTTATTTTTCTGAAACAATATAGCTTCGCCGGAGCGCTGCGCCAAGGCAAGCGAACATGAAGGCGGCGGAACTCAGCGCGATTCTGAAGTTACGGGACGGGGAATCTCGCCGCGCGCGGGTTCTGTCCGTGCCGATCGGCAGACAGGCGCCGAACCCGGAATGCCCGTGCGCGGAGCGCCCAGGCCACCTTTTTCGTTCTTCCGCGTCGCGAGGGTGGCCCGTGCGCTCCGCGCGCGGGCATTGGGTGTTCTTCCCGGTTCTCATCCGTGGCATGAGCCTCTGGCTCGTGATCCTGAACGAAAAAATAGAAAATAGAAGAGAAGAACCACG
>CAYWJE010000150.1:0-8842 GCA_964458525.1 uncultured Verrucomicrobiota bacterium | reverse complement strand
CTTCGCTCGAAATGACAGCTATTTCTTGCACGGACTAATCAATCGGTACACTAGTCGCTTGAAATTTTACGGCTGCACAGGCCCACCTGCAGCAGAATCAAAAAATAAGCGACCCCGAATGCGATCAGCAGAAATATCGTGCGGCAAAAATTGCCGATCAGGAGGCCGCTAATCTATGCAGAATCTTGTCAACAACGGCATCGGAGAAAGCCGATTTGCTGTCAACGATGTGCTTGAATGCCTCGATTTTATCCTTACGGATGGTATTGAGCGAAGCAACATCTTGAGCGTTCTTGGCCATCATTTTGCTCATTAGGGAAGTGTCTACGCTATCGCTCCCGGCGCGCTTTCCAGACGCGCTACGCGACTTATCCGCTTCGGAAGCTGACGATGAACTTGCGAGGCGCGACAATGACATATCTGACTCTTGTAAGTTGATTTTCATGTCGGACCAGTTGTGCTTTCTGTTTGTTCTATCGGTTCATTTGTCTCGTTTCTTAAACCGTTCATATTCTGCTGCAGCACCTGGGCCAGAATGCGGCAGCAATAGGCGGATACGAAGCCGCTGTATTGGGTGGGAGATCTGAGGAGGATGTCGAGATTCTGCGCGCTATATTCCCTGGCGAGCCTTGTCTGCAAGTATTGATCAGCCGCCAATATCACCTCTTGCTGGGAAGCATCGAAGGTTGCATCCATCTCTGCCGCGACTTCGCGGGTCTCAGTTTTAACCATCACCAGGCTGAGCGCAAGCACCTGCGGGGGATAGGGGCGGAACTGTCTCACCAGAACACAAAGAACGTGGGAGACTCCGAGCAATTCCCCGAGCCTGCTGACCTCCTCAATATCAAACTGACCGCTGTGCAGCAGCAGATTGTCTGCATCGAGATATTCCTTCATTCGGCCATCCGGGCTGATTGTGTAGACAGGCGCCCTGAAATAGTTAAGCATCTCCTGGTGAATATGTTTCTGGAGCTGAGCCACGTTGTCCACGGGCATATCGCCGAGCGGCGGAAGGAGCAGCAGCTTTTCGTCGCCTGAAAAGCCGGCGCCGCTCTCGGGAACAAAAATTCTCACCGTATTGATGCGCTCGGAGCGCATTGCCCAGTGTCCGAAAGTCACGCCCCGCTTCGCCACGCATCCGCCGGCAACCATCAGCACGCATGCTGCAGCGCCTGTTGCAAGGATGCGCAAAGCCCGACCCGTGAATCTGGATGAAGTTGTCATTTTGCGGTTGGCGTCCTTTCAGGAAGCATATTCGCAATTCAATTCGGTGCTTCTGCCGCAAGGACAGGTGATCCTGATGCTCTTGATCTTTTCACCTTCCTTTATGATTTTAACATCTATGCCATGATCAGCGCTCTGGGGGTGGCCGACCAGGGGCAGGCGCACAGGCTTACCGGCCAGCCGCACCTTGGATGAATCAATAACCTTGCAACCCGGATCGGATCTTCTCTTGATGTCCGGCTTCTTCTTCAGGAACACAGTGTCCGCGCTAACGAAATACTTTTTCCTCAATAAGACGTTGGAGTTCGTTTCCATATTTTAGTTCTTTTCAGAGCGGATAAGCAAATCAGGAATGCCGCCATGCTATAGCGGCCTACAGTTTCTATATTTGTAGGCCTTCATAGCATGAAGGCTTTCGTGTAGGCCAGAATATTCCGCCACAGGCGGATCTGCCCAAGGTACGATATCCTGGCAATTTTCTTGTTTTTCATCGTGTTTCTGGACAATGATGCGCTATTGCTGTCGGTGAAATGAGAAGCATGAAGTGTGCCATGACGGGCGGCCATGATCAACCCTTTTGGGATAGCAGGGTTCCGCTACGGGGGCGCGGGTCGTCATAAGCCACTGACAAATTGCGGGTTGCGGTCTTTGTCGGTTGGAGTTTATCTATCTTGGCCTGGGTTTCTTTCAGGAATTGCTGGGCGCCTGTAATCCACTGCCTGTTCTCGTCTGTCAGTTTTCGCAACAGTTCCTCGGATGCGAGATCCCTGTTTTCCGGGTCGAAAAGACGATGGATCAGCTTGCTGCGTTTGCGCACCAGGCTGC
Source organism: uncultured Verrucomicrobiota bacterium (assembly GCA_964458525.1). Classification (GTDB taxonomy): domain Bacteria; phylum Verrucomicrobiota; class Kiritimatiellia; order JAAZAB01; family JAAZAB01; genus CAYWJE01. Next base: position 6,793 of record CAYWJE010000150.1, on the reverse strand, counting down.
TGAACAGAGATGCGTTATCGCTTTCGAGCGCCTTCTGCATCTGCTTGGAGAGAGTGTGAAAGATCTCGACGTTCATGATAAGTTAAATCACAATTCCGCCGCTTTCAGGAAACGCGGCTGTCTTGCTTCCGGCCTGTTCGGCCACCTGTTTCCATGTCTTGCCGAGGTCAATCATCATTTCCCGGACTTCCTTTAAGGGCTGAAGCACTTTTCTCGTGTTGGCTGAGCAAAGGTGCGTTATCATGAAATCGTACAGCCTTTGGAGGTTAGCCGCGATCTGGCCGCCTTTTTCCATGTCGAGCGACACGGAAAGCTCGGTTATGACATCCTGGGCATGCAGGATATTGTTGCTGATTTCCTGGAAACGGTCAGGCCCTTCGATTTTGAATGCCTCCTCGGCCTTGAGCAGCGAGGAAATGCATTCATCGTAGAGCATGGTTATCAGCTCCATCGGGGTGGCGGTCATGATATGAGTGCTTCTGTATGTTTCCGTGCTGGGCATGGCAATATCTCCATATTGTTGTTATTGCATATTTCTTTTGAATGCAAGTCCGGTGCCACCACGCTCGGCGGCAATTCCGACCTGATCTCCTTCAGCGCGATTTCGAGAAGCTTTTCGGTCCACGCCGCGGCGCCCACCATCTGCTTATAGAGGTTGCGCGACTGGATGTTGGCGGCCACGGCGTCGGAACACCGTTCGTTCGGACGTTCAAGTTTCTTACCCATCATGTAGTAGATCGGCCGCAGGCTCATATCAATAACGAGAGAACTCTCCCTCTGGTCAATGATTTTCTCGTCAAATGCGTTGAGCGCATCGAGCTTTTGGCGGACGTCGTTCTCGTTTTCCCTGCTCGGGGAGCGCATCATGACGATGAGCTCGTTAGTGATCATGGCCGCCTCGGTCGCTCCCTCGCGGATTTCTCCGAGCAATTGTATCACCTTTTCGATCTCGGCGCAGGCGCTTGACGTCTCTGGCTGAGTCCAGGATTCATACCGGTTCCTGATCATGGCATGGCTGTCGCGCGGCTCGGCGGCAAAGGACGGTATATCCGAGGTGGGCCGCAATTCCATATCCTCGATCCTGGCGCCGTCATCCGTGGCGTTTATGAACCGAGTTTCGGTATGATTTCTCACGTAAGCGCTTATCAGCTCCCTGTACACGAAAAACTGCTTATTGGTGTACACGGTTTCCCTGTAGTTACCCGGGGTGGGAATGAGTGAACCTTCTTTCTCATGGTGGCCGTGATACATCGTGTTGTCAGCGTGGCTGGTTCCGTCAGCCGCAGCGCAGAGATCCAGTCCGGTGCAGATGACGGGGTTGCATCCCATTTTGACGGCCAGGTCAATCGCCGTTGCCGATACCGTGCCTCCGGAATAAATAGCGCCCTTCTCGTCGCCAAAGGAACTTATCCATTTACCGACCGGGTTGACATTGATGCACCCGCTGAAGATCCCCTTGAATTTTGGCAGGACTTCCGGGAATGCTATTGAGGAGCACGCGAGGTAGAGATTGTTGCAGCGTATATCGAACTGCGCTCCGGTTAGCCTGCTGGCGTCCACCGTCACCACGATATCCGGCTTTACTCCCGCCTTTCGCAGCGGCTTGAGCGCGGTGCCGACCGAAATGATCACGAATCTGTCCGCGATATTCCGGAATTGCTTAAGCGCCTTGTTCAGGGATGGTCCGGCGGCAACCACTATCGCCGGCCGGTTGGTGAAGATGTCGGCAAGCTGGCTTACTCCGGGATTGGAGATGAGAATCGGAAGGTTGCGGATGGTATTGTACTGCCAGAGCGGACCGTGCGTAGCAAGAGTGCACATGTTCATGAGATTGGCGCGGATGCCGTCCCGAATCTTCTTGAGGATTGATTCGTAGAGCTTGATATCTTCCGCGGGCAGCTCCGGGAAACTGAAGATGCCTAGAGAAGGACACTTGGGCATGTCCATGACGGCAAGCAGGTTTGCGAGTGCAACGTCCGGATCCTCCCCGAGCGCCATTCGCAGTCGGCCCTGTTCCACCAGGTCCTCGACGGGATACCTGAGAAAGAATCCGGCTGCCGCCTGGTATTCCCGCTCGATGACAAGCACCTTGCTGGTCTCCGGCAGCAGTTCCAGCATACTTTCAACCCGGCCCGGCCTTCCTATTCCCGGCAGGATCACAATATCGGGAGGGGATTCGAATTCCTTCAGCCAGGCGGCGGCTTTTCTGCCGGCACCGGGATCGGGGAGGGGCGGTTTTGGCGGCGCGAAACGCATCTCCAGCGCCACGGACAGTCGTTCGGCGGATGTGCCGTCGAGTTCGGCGAATTTCTTGAGTCGTGCTGAGAGAATATTGTCCGGTTTCAAGAGCTTTCTCGTTTCTATTCCGTATTCTCCGCCTGGACATACTCCTTGTCAATATGCTTTCTGATGAGCGGCAGGAGATCCTTGAACCGGGCGAGGGATTTGGAGAGTTCTTTGGTGACAAGGCCGCCCAGTGATTTCATGTCGTTCTGCTCCAGTTTCGAGCCGATATCGTTTAAGGCCTTGTGGAACAGATTAACGTTGGATTCCAGGGTTCCTCTCGAGTCCTCGAACGATTTCCGGTCAAGGTTGAACAGCGAGCAGAGCTCGTTTTCAAACAAGTCGAAGTCATGAAGCGCTTGAACGAGATTATACAGCTTTTCCAAACCATCGCTGGCATTCTCGCCTGTGAGCGCCGCCCCGCAGGCGGCCGTCTCGTCCAGGAGCAGGTCCAGCCCGCGCTGCGACTGGTCAAGGCTGAAAAGCGAAAACTCTTCTATGGTATCAATATTCCTCGATGTCTCTTCGGCTATCATGCTCTTCTCCCCGTCTGGATCCGTCCGAATACAGTCGGAATAAACCCCCCGTGTTTCTCCTTCATCCCGGGGGCGTGCGCATCTTGCTGTTCACGACGGCGCGCCCGGACCGGCCGAGCACGGCCGGTCCGGTTCGACGCCCCGGCTGTCTATTCTAACCCATCAGCGTCATTACGCCGCCGGGCAGGGCATTCGCCTGCGCCAGCATCGCGGTGCCGATCTGGGTGAGAATCTGGTATTTTGAGAACTCAGTCGTTTCCTTCGCTACGTCAACGTCACGAATACGGCTTTCAGCCGCGCGCATGTTGTCCTCGTAGTTTCTCAGGCCCTCGAGCGTATGGGTCATGCGGCTCTGCTGGGCACCGATCACGGCGCGGTTCTTGCTGATGAAGTCAATGCACAGGTTGATCTTGCCCACCACCTGGCCCGCTGCCGACAGGTTCGAGATGCTCATGCCGTTGCTGGCAAGGATGCTCGACCACTTGACATTATTGCCGTCAACAGAGCCAATGACAGTTGACATGTTGGAGGTCAACGCCAGCGATGCGCCCGTGAACGACTGGCCGGAATCGGGACCGATCTGCAGCGTGATCGTATTGCCCTGCAGAAGCGCCTCGCCATTGTACTTCGCCGCAGCCGTGGAGCCGTCCGTGATTCGACGGATTTCCGTCTGCAGCTGAGAATATTCCTCCTGCAGATTGCTACGGTCCGTAGAGCTCTTCGTGCCGTCGTTCGATCCGATCGCCAGTTCAGCCATGCGGCCCAGGATGTCATGCATCTTCTGAAGCCAGGAGTCGGCCGTCTGGAAATAGGAAACGGCATTTTCAATCGTGCCCGAGGCAGCCGCGCTGTTGCGATATTGCGCGCGCATACGTTCGCTCATGGCCAGGCCCGCCGGGTCGTCACCTGCAGACTGAATGCCAACACCTGAGGAGAGCTTTGACATCGAATTCCTCATCAGCGTGACATTCTTCGTGTACGTTTTCCAAACCGTGTAAGCTGGAGCATTGTTTAATACTTGCATTTCGATTCCTCCTTGAATCCCTTCTGCGTTAGTGCAGCCTTCAGCCTCCCTGCCTCAGGCTATCATCTTTCGCGTCTTGTCTTGCGCCGGGTTTTTCAGCCTGTCCCGGCTCGCAGGCTCAACTTCTTAAGGACATCACCCCTTTCTCTGTGAAGTTTGATTTTCCGTCCATTAAGCCTGATCGCCGAATTGTGATTTTTCTTCCACTTCAAAAATCAGAGATCGAAAATCATAAATTCTAACCGCTCAGCTCTCCCCCAGGAGTTCGAGCTCCAAGAGTTTCCCTGAGTTTCCGGACTGCAGGCTCGCCTCTTGCAACGGCTTGAATGTTCTCTTTCTGTATAGCTTCGAAAACTTCCTTGCGATAGATGGAGATTTCTCGTGGCGCGATGAAGCCAAGACTAATCTGGTTTCCCAGCACTTCAAGCACCTTGACCTCAATGTTGCTGCCGATAACGACGCTTTCATTCGGCCTCCTTGTCAGTATAAGCATCCCTGCGCCCTCCCTGGCTTTGGGTGATATATGAATTGTTTTTCATGTGTATAGCCGTCAAGTTGTTGATGCCGTGCCGCGATCCCACGGTCTACGCGTGCACCGTCTCTGCCTGCCTGGCTTCCTTCTGCTGCGCCGCCTTCGCGGCGTTCTCGAGGGCATCCCATACCAGGTAGCGCACGGGGTGGCTCTGGTTTTCACAGATTATCTGCTTTCCGATGCAAGCCTGCATGTTGATGGCTATCGGGCCCTGCAGGTTAACCGTGGTCTTGTGCATATCGGGATGGACCGTTACAATGCCCAGAAGCAACACGTCTTCGGGCTTGTCAAGATGCAGAAATCCAACATCAGACTCGCTGATTCGCGGCTTGTAATCCTTGCATATAAGAAATGGATCTATACAGACAAAGGAAATGTCGGCTGGGTCGAGAGCGTGCATGAACAGAAAAGGAGTCGTGTCGGGCTTGCACACAAACACGAATTCCTTGATGTGTTCAAATGCCGGCACGCCTTCTGGGAAGTGGAAGACGTTTTCGGAGTGAACAGGAAGGGAAACCAGCCGTGAATAGGGCCTGACTTCCATTGACGATCGCTTGTCAGCGCTTCTGCTGTGAGTGCTGTCGTTATTTTTGTTCATATCATCCTTTCATTCGAACATTGTTGCACCAATCACGGAAAGGAATCTAGCAATCCGGATGCCACGCCCATGGATAGGGATGCAGGAAAGGCGAAAAACGCCCGTTATGGGCACGGTGGAGTCGCGTCGAGCATTGCGAGCGAAGAGTCTAACAGTTTTGATGATAATGACTTAAGGCGCAGATGGCGCCGGGAGGCGGCAGGCCGGGGTGTGTTGGGTCGTGAAGACCTCTACGCAGTCTGGATCGAGAAGGTCAAATGTGCCGGGGCGGGCAAACTTTGCCCTGCTTTCATTGCCTTTGGGCTCCATCCGCCGCAATCCCAGCCTCGAAAGGTTGTCTCTCCAGAAGTCGGTTTCCGGCAGTGATGATAGACCCAGGATAAAATATACGGGGGCTTCGGATTGCCCGCCCAAGGCGTGCGTGCGGGATTCCTCGACATTCTTATTGCCTGGCGCAGGCTCAATTAGCCTGTTTTCGAACATTTCCGGATGCACCAGAACGGGGATTCCGCGTATTTTCCGACCTTTCCAGCATTGATTCATGTCCCAAAATGCGACAATATCCGCTCCCGTTCTCTTGATGATATCCAGCCATAAGGAAGGAAATTTGCCCACACCACACAGGATAACAGATGGTTTTCCTTTATAATCCAGGGCTGAATGCTCTCGAATAAGGTTGCAGACCGCTTCCACTCCTTCAACGAGTGTCACTTTTCTGAAAATGTCATGGTTCAGCGGGTTCCTGTCGGCGAGTCCTCTGATGATGGTTAATGGCAAGTCGAGACAAGCCTTCACAAATCCCCGCACAGCGTTTTCTTTTCGCGCCACGAGCCTGTACCTTAATAGCGTATCGCGCACGGCGGGCACAACGGCGCGCCATGGAAAAGCCGATATCCAGAGGGAAGTATTGTTGCGGATCACGAGCCGGATAATGCGGTCGATGTTTCTTCCGCGGCTGTCCCGGGCATGGCGCACCTTTCTCAATTGATCCGACATAACGATGTTGTAGCCCGCCTGGTAAAGGTGAAATGCCACATGATATTCCTCTCCATAATAGAGGAAGTTTTCGGGGTATCCGCCGATTGCCTTCAACGCGCTGGTTCTGAATCCGCACGCACAGCCGTGAAAAACCGTGGGCAGAAGACAGGCTTCCATACGGTTGTTACAGATGACACTGAAGGCCACTGCGCCAATGCGGGGATTGGATTGGAATATGTCAACCAGCGCCTTGATTGGGTTTTTTTTGCCATTCCCGGCGGTGGTGTCCTGCGATCCGCTTACGCTGGCCTCGAGGTAGGCGTCATCATCAAGCATGAGCAGGCATTCGCTGTCTGTAATCTCAAGCGCTAGATTCCTTGCGCCAGCGCCCAGATTCCTGCCCGGATTGATGATTCTGCACGATATGCCCTCAACGACCTCCGGGAAATCAAGGATGGGTTGACCGTTGTTAATAACAAGCACTTCACCCGCCATCCCCTGCAAAGCGGACGCGGCGTGCCGAACGCAGTCAAGGCAGCGATCCGCCCGGTTGTGCGTAAGCATAACTATGGTGATTTGAAATCTTTGCCCGGCCATGCTCTTTTCGCTCTATGTGGCAATATAAAAATTCAATGTATAGTCAGTCTAGCACCTCTTCTGGTCTTCGCAACACTTTTCCATTCCAGGAATTCGCATTATGGCAAACCCACTGATTCACCGCCTTCGGCTACGCCCAGGCACGCGAGCCGCCGCACAAGGGAAAGCGCTGTTAAGACCAGCGCACTCCAAAGCATGCTATCGCATGCAAAAAAATCTTATACACAACGGAGCCTCTTGCAAAA
>CAYWJE010000149.1:0-8904 GCA_964458525.1 uncultured Verrucomicrobiota bacterium | reverse complement strand
TTGTTCGCCTGCCATGCCCACACGAGTTCTGCCGCCTGTTTCGGCTTGTGATTGAGCAGCGCTATCGCCGCATCGCGATACATGTCAGTGTGATGGTTCGCGTTGTTGCCGAACCCGGGCACCATGCGCGTGCCCCATCGCGAGTCTACAGGCGTCAGCAGGTTCATATAGAAATCGGAATCTGCCGAGTGATAGTCAATGAGGCGGTCCAAGTCGCGCACTTTCATCTTTTCGAGTCCGAACAAACCCCATATAAGGCGCCAATACCCCCACTCGTGGTAGTTACCAGGCTCGAACCAGCCGCCCTCCGGCGCCATGTTGTCGGCCATCTTGAACTCGGTCCATTTCGCCATGTAATCTCGCCAGGTGGCGTACATCGGGTGATCCGGCAATTGCGCGATTCCCGCCGAAACCCAACCCTGGCGCGCCAGGCTCATGTTCGGATTGCCCGTGTGCGATCCGCTGCCCTGTCCATTGATGTCGGGATCAACGAACAGGTAAATCACCAGCGCCAATCTGGCGCGCAGCTGCTTGCGAAGGGCTTCATGGATATTCAAGGAGCGCAACGCGTCGCCGGCTGTGGTGACGCTGCTGTAAGCGTCGCAGGCGGCGTGATGGCTTTGCGCCGCGAACCCCACGGCCGTCAATATGAGCCTCCCGAGCCGTTGTGATGCCGCGACGGCCGCCTTGTTGTCCTCGTCCGCTGGGCCGGCTGACTTTTTCGATTCAGGCCATTCAAGGACAAAGTCCTTATAGTGATCCAGGCCTATGGCGCCATAGGTGAGCCGCGCCTGGTATGTCCTGCAGGCCGTTGAGTCGGCAAACCGGGCGGGAACAGCGGTGGGCAATGGTCCCAGCACCAGCCCCCACTGTCTGCGGGCATAGGTATAGGGCTTTTCGGGTTCGTTCGGAGGGACGCAGAAAGGGGATGTTTCCACCCATGCAGGCGGTGTGCGCGTCATGGGCAGGAGCATGGCCACCTGGTCCGGCTGCGGGCGCACGAGGTGCAGATCCATTGCGCGTCGCCAGAATCCGTTATGCAGCGGCGTTACACCCACGCCCGGGGAGTTGGCGCCGGCATTTGTGTCGGCTGCCCGGAAGAGTCCGAATCCGGAAACATGATATCCGCTGTAGGCGCCGGCGTTCACTATCGCGGCGGATTTAAATTTGTCGAGAGGCGCGTACACTCCCGTGTCGCCGCCGCCGCCGTTGCCCCATGCCTTTGACTGTTCGCAGGTATCTGGCTTCCAGCCCTCGGTTAGGTTAAGTTTCCAGTCCTCCTGTTCCGGGTTGATCTGGTTCACGATAGAGAACTCGCCGACCATGCGGTCGAGGTCGTATTCTTCCGTGACCTGCGCCATGGGCACCTGGTCGACGAGCCGCACAACGGCGCGGTAGTAGCCGCCACCCTCGTAGTCCAGCTCGTAGATGCTTTCGGCAAAAACCGGGCCATCGGCCACGAGTTTGACGCGCCACGTCACGACATTCCGTCCTGATCGCACCTTACCCGACCCCAGCCAGGACCCCTTCGGGCCGGTGCGGAAAGCGAGAATGGGCGCCGGCAGGGTGGATGCGGCAACGGGATTGTCGAACTTTTTTTCGATGGGTGCGGGCAGTTTGACAGCGCAGAGCCCGTTATCCATGATCAGCGTGTCGCGCTCAACGGATGTTTTCAGCGCGGATGCGCCCGTCGCGCCCTGTCCGTCGCGGCTCAGGGAGAACACGATGCTTGTTCCCGCCGGCAGGCTGGTGATGAAACTCAACATCGCCTTTCCCTCGTCCCGCCGAAGGGTCTGCGCCGGACCGGGCGGGAGAGAGAGGCCTGAGCCCGTGGAAATAGCCGAAGGGTCGTTCACCTGGAACGCAATTGGGGCGTCATCCGGTCCGAACAGGCGGAGCTTTCCGGCTTCGCCGGGCTTGATGGTGATTGTGTAGCTGACAACATCCGGGGCGAATCCGCGCCCGGTGTAATCAGTTATCGAGATGGTTTCTCGTGCTTCGCCGCCTGATGCTGCGAAAGTGATAAGCGCAGCCATCACGGAATAAATTTCGTGAGTTCTCAAATAACACCCCTTTAATTTATTGTGGACGATAGGACAATGGTAAGGGCGAATGAACTTTACGCCACATTGCATCTTCGAGGCAATAAGAAAGCAGTCATAAGAAGTTGAAGGTCGGCATTGTTTTTCTATTGACACAGAAAGATAGTATCTTTATTTTTTGAGAGCATTATGATGTGCTGAGAGAATGAATCTAGTGTCAATAATGCTGTTGGCTATCAGTTGTGTTGGTGTTGGAGAGGAGAAAGATATGTCGTGGCATCCATCGCAAGACCCTGTCTGGGAACTGACTTTCCGGGACGACTTCGAGGGCAGTGAACTGGATGAGAACAACTGGTTCCCCGGATACAGGTTGGGGCGGGTCAAATACTACAAACGCATTGGTTACCCCAATGCCCATACGCGCGGCTGGCAGCCGAATCCGCTACTAGCGCACTATGTGATCGATCACGGCGTACTGAGTCTCCGAGTGGACAAGGATCTGCCCAAGCGCGAAAAGCCCACGACCCCGACCGTCTCCGCCCTGACGTCCGCAATCTACAGATACGACGAGAAGTCCAGTGAATTCCGGGACCATGTGAAGTTCTCACAGAAGTACGGATGGTGGGAGATACGGTGCAGGATGCCGGTTTGTGGCAGCGGCGCATACACGGCCTTCTGGCTTCATTTGGTAGGCGCGCGGAATCAGGAGTACTCACCCGAAGGCGTACGGCATGGGAATCCGGAGGGGGAATCGCCCGCGGTCGAGATCGACATCTTTGAGTGGCTCGGCAGGGACCCCAAACAGAATCTGTTCAATGTCCATTTCACGGAGAAGGGGAGCTACGGGTTCAATTGTCCTTGTGACCTGACCAAGGATTTCCATGTGTGGGCGATCAACTGGGAAGAAGGGAAGATAACCTGGCATCTGGACGGCCGCCCGGTCCACGTCTATGAAGGGCCAACCCCGGCGGGAGAGATGTACCTGCTCATGGCCATGTTCCAGATGGGCGGATGGGTCGGGAACATTGACGAAAACCTTCCCTATCCCATGGATTTCGAGGTCGATTATGTCAGAGTTTGGAGGAAGAAGTAGGCGGTACTCGCGCGTCAGGGAGCGGACCCAACACCGCTTCGACTGCTACAAATCAATCTGTGCTTTACACGCCTCTTGCTTGCGGGTTATGCAAGCCGTTCAATCGCTGAGACGATCACCCCTTAAAGGAGAGTCATGTCGCTGTTCTTGAGCCTATGGATCAAGCTATTCTTTGTCTTGACCCCATTCTTTGCGCTGACGATGTTCCTCTCCCTCACCGAAGGCTACAATGAGCCCAATCGCAGGCGACTTGCGCTGTCAACATCGGGCGCAGTGATGGTCATATGTCTTCTTCTCTTTTTCGCTGGTAGACAGATGTTCGCGCTATTCGGCATCACGCTGGACGCCTTTCGTATTGGTGCAGGCGTGCTACTACTTCTTTCCAGCATAGCACTTGTCCAAGGTAGGGCGCGATCTTTTAGTGAGGCCTCTAGCGAGGATGTCGCTGTTGTGCCCCTCGCCATTCCAATTATTGTGGGACCGGCCACCACGGGTACGCTTCTGGTGATGGGGGCCGAAATGAGCGTTCCGTTGGCTAAGGCCATCGGTTGTCTGGCACTGTTCTCTGCTGTGATCTGTCTCGGGGCAGTGTTCCTTGCAGGATCGGCCATTCAGCGTGTGCTAGGGGTGAGGGGCATCTCGATTCTCAGCAGACTGACCGGACTGATTCTGGCGGCGTTGGCAGCCCAGATGATTATGACGGGAATGCAGCAATTCCTCCGCCTTTAAGCACAATGAGATGATCGAACAAGATAAATCCAGCTTACGCGGTAAACTGCATCGCTGATTTTTGCCATTGGAATAAAAAAGCGGTTGAAAATACATGACAAAGAAAACAGTTGGACAAGAACGTGTGAATATTCCCGATGCCAAATCCATGGAACTGTCGTCGCAAAGCGCTGACAGCATCATGGAGACTATGGCCACTGCCGATGATGTGCGAACGATAACCGAGGCTTATGACCAACCCTTCTATCTGTTTGGCGAAGACCGGGCCAATGGCATTAATCGGTTTGACGCAATTCCCCGCCATTGGGTCACTGAAAAGGATAAGTATCTATCTGTATTCAAGGGAATAGCCAATCCCGGCGAATTCTATGTGTTCCAGATTGGCGTCTATGCCGCAGATCAAAATATTGGAGCGCTCTCAATAGATTTTACAGATTTGACGGCTGAAGACAAATGCATGTCCGGTGCTTGTATGGAGTGCCTTAGCATTGACGGCGTAGATTTTCTGGGTGCGCGGTTCAAAAAGAAGCTCACTGTTGATACGGGCTGCGTTCAGGCGCTATGGATCGCGATTCACATACCGGGCGATGCTCAGGGGATGTATACGGGCACTATTATCGTTTCAGCTGCCGGATCGGGATCACAGCAGTTGGCCTTCGCCCTTGATGTCTCGGGACAACCGGCGATCAACGGTGGCGATGCTGATGGGTGGCGAATGAGTCGCTTGAGTTGGCTCAACTCCACCTTGGGTTTAGATGATGATAGCGTTCCCGCACCTTATGAACCCCTCTGCCGGGACGGTCAGATCATCTCGCTTTTGGGCAAGCGGTTGACACTGGGCGTCAATGGACTGCCAGAGCAGTTCGAGTCTTTCTTCAACTCGGGCAATACTGCTATCACACATTCTGCAAAGCCATTGTTAGCATCGCCACTTCGACTTGTGGTAGAGACGGATGATGGTGAGATTGTTCTCGCAGCAAGCAAACCCGTCTTTGTGAGGGAGCAGGCCGGCGCCATTGAGTGGGAGGCCGTCATGGAGAGCCCTGAACTCACAGTGGCCTGCCGCGGCCTTATGGAGTTTGATGGGTTCATCCAATGTAAATGCACGGTGACGGCCAAAATCAATCTCGCGATTAACGACATTCGAGTCGAAACCGATGTGCATGACGATGGCCAACTCTACTTCACCGGTCTTGGGTATACTGGCCGGAAATTGCCGAAACACCTGGCATGGACGTGGAATCCCAGACTGCGGCACGACTCCTTCTGGCTGGGGAATGTCAATGCCGGAATCCGGTTTGAACTGCGTGGCAGTAATTACCGGACTCCTTTGGTCAACGCATACTATCGTTTTGGCCGGTTGAAGATGCCGGAATCTTGGTATAACAATGGCCGAGGAGGCATAACTATTTGCCGTAAAAACGGTCAGGCTCGCATCGCTCTCTGCAGTGGAGCCCGTGAGCTAACGTCCGGGGCGGATCTGTTATTTCAGTTAAACCTGAACCTGACACCCTTTAAGACGCTTGATACGGACACCCACTGGAAGGATCGTTACCTTCACCAAAACGGTGGAGCTAAAAAGCATCTCGGAATGGATGTCAACGACATCCTTGAAGACACCAAACAGATCACTGATCTTGGCGCTAACATCATTAACTTACATCACAACAACAAACCGACACCGGCGATTAATTACCCCTACTGGGACAGATCATTTCCGTACCTTAAAAAAGCCGTGAAAGATGCACATAAGCATAACATCCGGTTTAACGTTTACTATACGAGTCGAGAGATCACCAATCTACTCTCCGAGCTTTGGGCCTTCTACAGCATGAACGGTGAAATCATCTATCCCGGCCCCGGAGTTGATACGCGTGTGTGCACCAACAGCGAAGGACCACATCCCTGGTTGTGCAAGCATCTGCGGGAGAACTTCATTCCTGCCTGGCGTGAAGCCCTGCATGCGCCTTATGAAGGACTGCTTGATCTTTCGGTCATCACCACACCCGATTCGCGTCTGGATAACTTCTATATTGAAGGGCTCAACTATTTGATCGAGCATGCCGGAATTGACGGTATTTACGTGGATGACACCTCGCTGGGACGTAAAACGTTTCAACGGGCAAAGCGCCTGATCCTGGCCAATAATCCCGATGGCCTTATCGACCTGCACAGTTGGAATGGAGCTTGGCGTGAACGCTTTGGCAATCATACACCGTTGCTTACGTATATGCCCAACCTGCCTTATGTTGACCGTCTCTGGCTTGGTGAAGGTTACAATTATGATGAGATAAATGCCGAAATGTGGCTGGTTGATATGTCTGGCATCCCTCTCGGCCTTATGGGCGAAATGCTGCAGAACGGTGGAAATCCGTGGCGCGTTATGGTCTGTGGCCAAACCAACCACCTCGGCTGGGGTGGCGATCCGAGACCTATATGGAAGCTAGGGGATGACTTTGGCATGGACGGTTCAGAGATGCTGGGTTGGTGGGATCCTCGTTGCCCCGTCATCTGTAGTAATCCAGAAATTCATGCCACCGCCTATCGTCAGACAAATAGAGTTCTTGTCATTTTAGCCAACTGGGCTGAAACAGATGTGAAGACGAACCTTAGAATCAACTGGAAGACGTTGGGGCTGGATCCACATAACGTAACTGTAACCCAGCCTGAAGTGGACAATATTCAAACGCCCGCTACCTATAAATTGGATGACACTATCCCGATTCCGTTCAGGAAAGGGGCAATGCTGATCTTGGAAACTCTTGAGGATCACGATGACTAATGGCTTTGCCAACCCTCACCCCTTCCCTCTTTCAGAGGGAGAGGGCGCTCAGTTGGATGAGAATAATAAGAAGGGGAGGATGACGGAGAGTCATGGTGTTGCGTCGCTGATCTTCTCCTTGAGCCGCCTGAGCTTTCCGGCGAGCGTGATTTTCTTGACGGGCGAAACGCGGTCCACGAACAGCATTCCGTTCAAGTGATCAACTTCATGTTGAATAGCCTTGGCAAGAAAGCCTTTCACGCTGAGATCCTGCTTGTCCCCGTTGATGTCAACAAAAGAGACCCGTATCTCGTAAGCCCGTTCGACGGGCGCCGAGATGCCCGGAACGCTCAGGCAGGCCTCGTCCGATTTCTGCACGCCCTTTTTTCCGGTGATGATCGGGTTGATCAGAACAAGCGGCATCTCGACATGCGGGTTCAGGCGCGCGCCGTCCGGCTCGGACTGGTCATAGGATAGGGGAATGCCGACCACGCAGATTTGAATGTGCCTGCCTATCTGCTGCGCCGCCAGCCCCACGCCGTTTACTTCTTTCATCGTGTGCAGCATGTCGTCGGCCAGCTTCCTTATGGAATCGTCAACTTTGGCCACCGGCTCAGCCTTGCGCCTTAAGACCTCGTTCCCGTATGTGCAGATGGTGTGTTTTGTTTTCATGCGCGCAGTTTATCATTTGCGATCGAAAATGCAAGAGTATATCGGTGAGCAAAAATCTGGGCGCATCTGCGATTCGTTGCCCATCGCCTGTAGTCACGCCTCGATGAGACATGAGAAACCGCGGCCACCGTCCGCGGCTTCAGAAGAAAAAAAACGCAGCTTGAATCCATCTGTTTGTTTCCTGTAGCCGGCCTCGGTGAGCTACAGAAAAAACGCACCTGATTTTGTCACCGGTTCTTCTGTAGTGGCATGAGCGTCCTCGCTCGTGGTCCTTCTCTTCTGTTTTCTGTTTTTAGTGCAGGAACACGAGCCGGAGGCTCATGCCACGAAAAATACCGATTCTTCTTCAGGATCAAGACCGGGGAGTCCGGACATCTTGCACCTGATCGGAGATGCGCCCAAAAATGTTGCTGAGTAAAAATTTTGCTTCCATCCGCCTGGTTCCTGTTATAGAATCGCGGCATGTCACAAATCTTGATTGTCATACCAACGTTCAACGAAAAGCAAAACGTACGCGATATAGCGGCCGCCATTTTTGCGGCTTGCCCGGAGGCCGATATTCTTTTTGTTGATGATAATTCGCCGGATGGAACCGGCGGCATCGTTGACGAAATTGGCGCCGCTGACAAAAGGGTGCATGCCCTGCACAACAAGGGCAAACAGGGTCTTGGCCGTGCCTATATAGCGGGATTCAAGTGGGCATTGCAGGAGGGATATGAATTTATATTCGAGATGGATTCCGACTTCTCGCATGATCCGAAGAGCATTCCCGCGTTCCTCGAGGCCGCGCGCGATGCGGATCTGGTTCTCGGCTCCCGGTATCTGCGTGGCATCAGGATCATCAATTGGCCGCTCAACCGGCTGATCCTCAGCAAGGCGGCAAGCCTCTACGTGAGGCTGATAACCAGAATGCCTTTCACCGATCCCACTGGCGGTTTCAAGTGTTTCCGAAGGTCGGTACTGGAGGCGATCAACCTGGACCTTGTACGATCAAATGGGTATTCCTTCCAGATCGAGATGACCCATACCGCCTGGAAAATGGGGTTCCGCATAACCGAGATCCCAATAGTGTTCGAGGACCGGCGCTCGGGTCAGTCCAAGATGAATTCCGCGATCGTTCGCGAAGCTCTCTGGATCGTGCCGCGTCTGCTCTTCCGTCCTCGTCCGCCATGGAGGCGGAAGGGCTCGGGGCAATAGGTTTGTTGCGGGGTTTTCTGCATGGCTCAAGATCGTCCCAGACTGGCCGATTTCATCGAGGCGGCGCGTCCGAGGCAGTGGACCAAAAATCTGGTTGTCCTGGCCGCTTTCTTCTTCGCGCTGGGCGACAGGCATCAAAGCGTGTCGCCAGCCCTTTTTCTCGATGCCCTGATCGCGACCGTGCTTTTTTCGGTGATATCGAGCGGGGTCTATGTATTCAACGACATCTTCGACGCGGCGCTGGACCGCCTGCACCCGGTCAAGAGCCGCCGCCCGGTGGCGTCCGGCCGGATATCCCCGGCGTCGGCGCGAGTTATGGCTTTTGCCTGCATCGCGGCGGGGTTGGCGGGGGCGTGGCTGCTGTGTCCTGAGTTTTTCGCGGCGGCTGCAGTCTATGTGGCGATCCAGGC
>CAYWJE010000148.1:0-8973 GCA_964458525.1 uncultured Verrucomicrobiota bacterium | reverse complement strand
TGCTGCATGCCGGGCCAAAGTCAAGACTTGAGCCCGAGGAACTGGCTGACAGGCTCAAGGGAATATGGCAGATGCAGCTTGTCGGAAGCGTTTCGGACTTGTTCCAGGCAGCAGATAATGCGAAACACATACTCTACCTGGCCGATAATGCCGGCGAGATAGTTTTTGACCGTCTTCTGATCGAGGCGCTGCCCTTGGACAAAATCACCGTTGCGGTGCGAGGGTTTCCCGTGATCAATGATGCCACGCTTGAGGATGCGAAGACGGCCGGGATTTCCGAAATAGTTCGGGTCATCGCAAACGGGTCGGATGCTCCCGGCACGCTGCTCGACGAATGTTCCTGCGAGTTCCGCGATTGCTTTAAACAAGCCGATCTGGTTATCGCCAAGGGGCAGGGGAACTATGAAACATTATCGGATTACCCCGGCAGGTTATTCTTCCTGCTCACGGTGAAATGCCCAATGATTGCCTCTGATATCGGCGCGCCCGTCGGTGCGCTGGTCGTGAAACCCGGTAGAAAAAGATGTGGTGTATGATGAATATTAGACCCGAGGTGCTTCCGTTTATTGTTGCCGTGTTCGCAGTGTTTGGAATACTTGTCGCGATCCTGCGCGTAAAGGGGGTCGCTTGGAAGAAGCTTATCCTGGCTTGCGGAGTTCCTTCGCTCATTCTTGCGGCCTATTTTCTGTATTTCTTCCGGGATCCGGAACGCAGGCCGCCGGACGTTTCTGATGCTGTTCTGGCCGGCGCGGACGGTAAAGTTTCCTCGATCACGGAGGTTTATGAGGAGAGATACCTCGGCACTAATTGCGTGAGAATCAGCATCTACCTCAGCCTGTTCGATGTGCACGTTAATCGCGCTCCGATTTCGGGAATATCCAGTTTTCTGGGCTACTTTCCCGGCAAGCATCTGTTCACGATCCAGGAGAAGTCCTCGGAAGTGAACCAGCATAACAAGTTTTTAATAAATGGAGAGTTGACGCGCTGTCTGGTGTGCCAGATCGTGGGGCCCGTATGCCGGCGGGTGGTTTATTGGCTTCCGCACGATAAAGCCTGCGAAGTAGCGGCTGGCGATCGAATCGGCATGATGAAGTTCGGGTCACGCCTGGACATGTACCTCCCGGCCGGGGATGTGACTGTGAGCGTCAAGCCCGGCGACGTGACAAGGGCGGGTGAAACGATCGTGGCGCGGGTTAAGGCTGCAAAGAAATAGGGATCGGAATGGATGCGAAGCAGGTTTTGAAAGAATTCCGGATTCCCGAACGTCCGAACTATGTGGCGCAGGGCAATGAAGAGGTGATGTTTCGAGCCGCCTTTCGCGCGAGGATCCCGCTTATTCTCAAGGGTCCGACCGGCTGCGGCAAGACCCGGTTCGCAGAATATATGGCCCACGAGCTTGACCTGCCGCTCGTGACGGTGTCTTGTCATGAGGACTTGACAGCTGCCGACCTCATCGGCCGTTTCCTGTTCAAGGATAATGAGACCATCTGGCAGGATGGCCCTCTCACATTGGCCGTGCGCCATGGCGGAATTTGCTACCTCGATGAGATTGTAGAGGCGCGCAAGGATACAACTGTCATCATCCATTCTCTCACCGATGACAGGCGCGTGCTTTACATTGACAAGACCGGTGAGGTTATTCGAGCCCACTCCGGCTTCATGATGGTGCTGAGTTACAATCCGGGGTACCAGAGCATTGTCAAGGACCTCAAACAGTCCACAAAGCAGCGTTTTGCCAGCCTCAACTTCGGACACCCCGCGATCGAAATCGAGACGAGGATAATTCAAACCGAGAGCGGGCTGGACGATGCGGAAAGCCGTAAGCTGGCCGAGATGGGCGCAAAGATCCGCCAGCTGAAGGGCTTCGGCCTCGACGAGGGGGTCTCAAGCCGCCTGCTTGTCTACGTGGGCCGCCTCGTCAGGGGCGGCCTTTCGCCGATAGATGCCACCCGGCATGCTATCAGCCAGACCCTGAGCGATGAGCCGGATGTTCAGGAGTCAATTCAGAATATCGCGCAGCTGTATTTCGGGGACCTGATGGAGGACACCGGCGATGGGTCCGACAAGCCGCAAAGCTGACAACCCGGTCTCCGATGCCACAATCGCTCCGCCCGGTGATTCGCAGGATCGTTACGAGGGGTTCTCGCTGCGCAGTGTCACCTGGGGCTACCGCGATATCTTTGAAAAGACGATTGAAGAACTATTCCGCCAGGGGCTTCTCGGTGAGCAGCGGCGGGAGGTGACCACCCGCTTTTTCGATCTGCTCAAACGCTCGGACCAAAGTTGTTTCGATCACGTGCTGCGCCAGTTCATCGGCGCGCTGAATCCCCGCACCCGCTGGATAATGAACCTGCCGGCCATCTTCAGCGACGTGGTGGAAACCGGAAGCGCACTCGCGGAGGGCAGGCTTTACAATGGGATGCGTTTTTTCGAGACGCTGGCTGCTGGCGGCATGGGGGCGTCTCCCGAAAGCATCAGGGAATGCCTGACCCTGTTCCGCCGCCTTCGCGAGCTGGATGATGATCTGGCCATGGCCTTCCTTTCGGGCTATGAGCGGCTCTCAAGCCGCCTGCGGTCGCAGGAGATGCAGCGATACATAGACGTGGCTATCGAGATTTATCAAGGGAACAAGGATTGCGGGTGCAGTTTCCTGCGCGGAGAGCTGAACACATCCGAAACCTACATCCTGGCCATTACCCACGAATGCCGCCTCAGCGACGTCTCTGAAGCAGTTCGGGGCATGATCGCTGCGTTGACGGGAAGGGAATGCGAGATTGCGGGTCTTGGACGGCTTGATTCCGATGAGTTGATTGAGCGCGGCGCCATGATGCTTGCCATCGAAGGGCATGTCTATCTGCCGGAGCGCTTTCGCCGGTTTGATTCCGCTGTGGAGAATCGACGGTGGTATATTCTCTGCGGTATTATCTCTGCCGCCATGCTGATGGAGAGTTCATTCGCGCTCATCCACGGCCACCCGCGGCATTCGGACTGCACGAGCCTGACGGGAAGCGAGCCATGGCGCATCAACTTATTCCTGGTGATGGAATATGTGCGCGTTCTGCGATGCGCCCGGCGCCGCTGGCCGGGTGCAAGGCGCATGATCAAATGGGGCATCAGCACAGAATTGGCCAGGGGTGGTGCCGCTGATGGCGCGATGACTCTTTTCGCTGATGCCCTTGACGAATCCTGTGTCAATCCGGTAGTCGAAAAGTTTCGCGCTATTGCTGATGATTGCGTTAATTGCTACGATACGGCTGCGAGACTGGACAAATCGTGGACAGATGAAATACTTGCAGCTTATCCGTCGTTGCGGGCCCGGGTGCTCAGTCCGATGGGGTTCCTGTCAGATTTTCTGTTTCCCCTGAACATGTCGGATCCGCCGTCCGATCAGATGATTGCCGATTTGAAGGATGCGGCATTCTCACTCCGCGAGCGAACACATGAGCGTGAGCAGCTTCCAGCTGTCAACAAAAGTCTTAATGCCGGGAATGACCAGGTCGAGGAGAATGATGAATCCGCTGGCACCCTTGAAGCTGCGTTCCTCTATGATGAATGGGACTTTCAGCAGAATGACTACCGGGCGAACTGGTGCATCGTTCATGAAAAAGCGGTGGAGCCGGAAAGCGCCGCAGTCCCGGATCCTGCATTAATGAAGGATGTCCGGAAGATCAAGGCGGTCTTCGAGCATCTGAAACCGGAAATAGTCCGGCGTGAAAAGCGGCTGGCGGACGGGGATAGCATCAACACGGACTTGCTTCTCCGGCACATCGTGGATCGGACGCGCGAGCCTTCACCCCCCGCCCGCTTTTATGAAAAACCGATGGTCAACCACCGGGACCTGGGGGTTCTCGTTCTCCTTGATGTTAGCGGATCCACGGGAGCGCAGTCGGGCGATGCCGCACGGGTGCTGGACATTGAGATACAGGCCGCGATACTGCTCGGGTACGGGTTGGCTGCGCTTGATGACCGATTCGCCATCTGCGGGTTCAGTTCCAGCGGACGCGAAAAATGCGAGTTTTTCGTGTTCAAGAACTTTGATGATGATTGGGGCGGCCCTGCAATTGGACGCATAATGGCCGCGTGGCCGCGAAGTTCGACGCGCATCGGTCCGGCTCTCCGCCATTCGGGACACATGCTGTCTCTCCATCCGAACCGTCAGCGCCTGATACTGCTGGTGACGGATGGTCAGCCGATGGACGAGGGCTATGACCACGTCTCACGCTATGCGCAACATGACGTGCGCATGGCTTGCGAGGAGAACTCGAGGCAGGGTATACACACCTTTGCATTTTCCACGGAGGAGAACTCGCTTGCCGATATGGAGATCATGTTTCCCGGACGACGTTTCGCGATAATGCCTGATATCAGCCGACTGCCGGTGATGCTCCCGCGCCTCTTCATTAACATGACCACGAGGTGATTTGCATAGCTATTGACGGTTATTATTCCGTAAGGCTCATGATGATCAGCCGCGTCATGAAACTCCGCCAGCGTCCGAACCCGCCGCCGGCAGTCTGACGCCACGCCGATATGGTCATTGACTTGAGAGCCGGCATCTCGCTGATTGTCCTTTCCACCTCGGCCGCGTATTTGCCCTGTTTGCGCCGCCGTACATGGGATATCCAATTATTGAGCAGCGGCCGGATGAGGAGCGTCCAGGAGGCAACCACGATGAGAGCGCGGAGGAACATCCTTGCGCCCCGCGCAAGTCCTTCCTGGCCCGGGTACAGAAGGATGAATGTGATGATGATAAGGCTGAGCACTAGTCCGATCCGGAAAGGCGCGCGTGTTGGCTGGCCGGCGGCGGGGGTGAAGGCGGTGACGGACGGCGCCTCGCCTGGGTCCGGATGGAAGACGCCGTGCCGCGCGTCTTCCAAGCCGCGCTCAACTTGGCGCGGCAGCACACCGGCCAGCCATCCGGCGGCCAGCCCGCCAAGGGTGTAGTATCCGAAATAGACGGCAAGTACGCAGCTGGCGGGCGAAAGTGCGCTGGACTCCGAGCCGATCCATTCCAATGCACGGCGGCCGATCGCGTCCACCGCCTCCCACAGTGGCGTGCCGTAAAGGATCGTGAGTACCACGAGCTTTTGAATCGCGCCCTGCCAAAGCGCAAAGAGGCCCAGCGCTAACGCGGCGAGCCGAGGGTATGGAAGATATCCGAACAGAATGCTTCCCGCGAGCCCCTGGGAGGCAACGGCGGCATATGCCGTTGGGGGTGTGTGCGGACTCGCCGCGGCCTTGATGAGGATTACGATCACCGTGGCTTTGAGAATCGCAGCAGATTTGCGACGGGCGAAGAACGCGATCATCGCGATCATGGCCACGGCGATTGACGCCACTGCAATGCCGGTGAAGGGAATTCGTGCGGCGTGGAGGAGTCCACCCAATGCCGCCTCGCTGAGCGCCCAGAGCGCAGTCAGCCGCTCAACGGCTTTGTCCTGGTTAATCGCGATCGGAATATGCGTCTCAGTTCTTTGTGCGTTCATTTCAAATATGTTCACTGTTGTTTGTTGTTATTTATGCGCCAAACGCGAGTGCGAGCAGGCACCGAATTCAAGGCTCGTGCGACGAAGCGGCCACTTCTGAGAGCAGCATGCGGGGATCAGTCTGCCCGCGCGCGGAGCGCACGGGCCACCTTCTCATTCGTCTCATTGTTAAAGAATTGCAGCAAAAAAACAAGAAAACAGTTTGTTGCGCATTAATTGAGAGCGCATCTGTGATTCGTTGTCCATCCCCTGTAGCCGCGCCCCGGTGAGCTACAGAAAACAACAATCACCTGATTTCGTCACCGGTTCTCCTGTGGCAAGACCGGGGAATCCGGACATCTTGCGTCTGATCGCAGATGCGCCCGTTAGCCGGTCACACTCTCCCTCTGGGAGAGGGCAGGGGGTGATGGTTGGTGAAGCCATTAGAACCGGTATGCAAGATCGGCGTAGCAATTACGCCCCTCTTCGGGATAGCCTTCGCTCAATTCATAGTTGGTGTCGAAAATGTTACGTATGCCGGCCGATACGGTGAAGCCGCGGGGGAGCTCGATCTTGATGTCCATGTTGCAGAGCCAGAAGCCATCCACCGTAAGCCCATCGCTTGACGAGTAGCGCGAGGAGTTATATTCCACGTTCGGCAGCAGGAGCAGCCTCTCCATCAGCCGTATTTCTACATACGAGAGAACCCGGTGCTCCGGCGCGTCGGTCGGCATGAGGTCGGGCCGCGAGATGTTCCTTACCTGTAGAAGAGCATAGTCAATCCCGGCCTTGATTTCGGGCATGAGTCTGTAAGCAAGCCCGGCTTCGAGTCCGCAGTGCTCGGCCTTGCCGATGTTGCGGTACTGACTCAGCCACGTTTCAGTTTCGCTGTCATATTCAACGTTGTCCTCCTCCTGAATGGCGTCCCGCAGGCGGCTGTAGAAGACGGAGAGATTCAATTCGAGATCCTGCTCTGGCCTGCCGACGTAGCCGATTTCATAATGAATGGCCTTCTCTGGGCGCAGGTCAGGGTTGGGGATGGCTGTGCCGCGTCGGTAGGAATAGCGGTCCTTCATCGTGGGGAACCGCGACTTGCCCGCAGCCGTAGCACGAAATGTGCCGATTCCAGGGCTGTAGAACAGACCACACTGCGGATTGATCGTGTCGTTCGCGTTGTCCTCATAATTCACGGGCTCGGTGCCCGACCTGTCTTCGGCATCGAGGCTGGCGCGGCGGTCCCACCCGGCGCCGGCGACCAGCTTCCAGTCCCGGCCCAGCCTTATGCCGTCTTCCAGTGCCAGTGTCCACGTGGCATCGCTGAACCTGGATTGCGGATCGCCCTCATAGTGCTCGCGATGAACGTCCTGCTTGTAGTGCACAGCTGCTCGCGGCGCGTGGATTTCTCCGAACTGTCCGCCCGCTTCCAGCGACCCGCCAAAAGTGTAATCGTCGTAGATGCTGCGAAATGCATAACGCTTGGACTGGGTGGTATAGGTCGAGTCGTCGTAGGAGTCGAGCGTGTTGGCATAGGTGTCATAATAGAGGCGCGGCTTGACGTATATATCGGGGCCGAATTCCTTGTGTCCTATGAAATACACACTGTTCTTCGTCCACTCGCTATACCGCCAGAACCTTGGCTGGATTCTTGGGTCTGTGCCGCCATAGGGTGGAACGCCTTTCTCGCTGTCCAAACGCGTGAATCCCACCATGTATTCATCACCGTCGCTGGGGGTCCACGCGCCTTTGAACCAGAGCCGGAGATCACGCTCGTCGGAGTTCTCCCTGCGTCCGCCGTCTTCAGCCCCCGCCGGGGTGTAATCCGCCGAAACGCGGTAGAACTTGCGGCTTCGGAAGCCAGCCCCCGCCTGCAGGTAGCCGCGAGGTCCAAGCAGGGCGGCGCTAATGCCACTGTCGAACCCATCTCCGCTGAAGGCGCCGGCCCGCGCGTACACCTCGCGCGGATCGGATGGACGCCGGCTTACCGCATTGATCGCGCCCCCAAGCGTGTTGGGTCCGTATATAACCGGACTGAATCCGCGCGCAATGCTCAGCCCTGCCAGGTCAAACGTCCCGAAGCGGCCCGGGTCCACCATCCCGTCGTAGGGAAGGTACACCGGTATGCCGTCAATGAAGAGAGGCACCTGGCGATTGTCGAATCCACGCAAACGGATTGTTTTCTCATTCCGCGTCCCGGCCCTCGCAATTGCCGCCTCAGGCAGAAGCGCAGCGGCCTCCGTGACGTTCCTGCAACCGCGCTCTTGCATGAGTCCAGCGTCCACGCTTCGGATCGCGCTTTCCTCGGCGCCGCGCGAAGCAGAGACGAGGATCTCGCCGAGCTGAATGCTCGGGGCTTCAGGCTCATCATCCCCGGTCGCAGTGCTTGAGAAAAACATGACGACCATGAGGGCCGCCGGGCACAATAGTGAAAGCGCATTTTTCATCACAGTTTTCAACAATTTGGCATTAATACAGGCGACCTCGCAACCCCATTCGTTCCGTTGGAGACGGCCGTCCCGGCCGTTTATCTTCTCCACAGGCGGATCTTCCCGAGGCGGAAGGAACGGCGGAGACCGCCCGTCTCCATTTTCTTGTTTTTTGTCGCGGTTTTTAAAGTATCAGGCACCTAACAAATCGCCTGCTTGCATCAATTCCGTGATCATGCCCGGGATTTTATCGCGATTCTCGATGTCCAGAATGATCAGTCGGTCCACACATTCACGGCCGATGATCTCGATCCACGCATCGAGAGCACGCTGCTGCACTACCGCGAGGATTCTCGCGGAACGCCGGAACAGTTTCGCAACGGTGCCGACAAATTGTTCCGCCGGCAACTCCATAATTCCTAGTTCGTCTATTGCGGCGAACCCGCCATCTTCAATGCATGCCAGCGCGCCTGCCGCGAAATAGTTAAAAACCTCCAGGTCGGGCTTGTACGGGAACGAAACTGATTGCCCTGCCGCAGTGCGTTGCGCGCAGACGCGCCGCTTCCCGTGCCAAGTTTGCAGAACGATCGAGCCGGCCTCCTTGAAAGTGAAGTAGCCATGTGGGGTTTGAAGGGCAAGCCGTTGCATTGTGAGATGCAATGCAGTGCTCTTGCCAATCCCGATCGGGCCTGTGAAAATGATTTTCATGTAGTGCATATAACCTGAATACAGGAGCAAGAATCCAGATATTGAAACTCCGGTAAGAATAGGCAGACGGTTCTCATCTATCAAGATTAAACATCGATCGTAACTACTCAACTTGCGTGTGATTTGACGGCCGCACAAGGCCTGCCCGCCCGCCTGCAGCGCTTAGAGCGCAGCGATTGCGGGCAGGCCACACAGGCGCTGCAGGCGGGCTGTGCGGCCATACCAGGAATTCCAAAGGCGGTCCTTCCGGAAATAGCGTGTGATTTTTTGGTGCTTCGTACGCAACGACCAATAAAAAAACGTACCCGCTCACGGTTCAGGGTTTTCCAGGCTTCCTGGATGCTTTTCTTTTCTTCTCAATTTCAGTTACTGCTCAC
>CAYWJE010000147.1:0-9066 GCA_964458525.1 uncultured Verrucomicrobiota bacterium | reverse complement strand
GTTCCGGGAGTGTATCCCATAAAATGCGCATCAACCAACGCCCTGAGAATTTCATAACCTTCGTTCGGCAGACCGCAAACGTAATACGCCCACGCCAGATGGGCGTTCTCCGCAGCGTAAAGCCCGCAACTGGAATAGTTCTGCGGATACCAGTTGGATGACCACACCAGACGGCCGTCGCGGCAGGCGGTCCGCTCATTACGCAAATCGGTATGCGTGAAGCGCAACATCTGGTATGCCTGGAACGGATCCGCCAGGCCGCTTTCTATGACATGGTAGATGGTAGCCAATTCCGGTGAGGGATGAACGAGACGGTTCCCGATGGTGTCAATGTATTCAGCCATCACACCCCGGTCGGCAAGCCACAATTTATTTTGGCAGGCCAGACTGATTTTCTCCGCCCGCGCGGCGAAGCGCCGGCCATCCATGCCGAGTTGCTCCGCAATTTGCGCCATGACAAGGTTTGCTCGATAGTTGTAGGCGCTTGACTGGGCGCAGCCTCCGCCATTGTAAGAGTGAGCGTCGGAGATCCAGGTGTTAAGCCAATTCTGGTAGAGCCCGTCGCTGTCGGGGTCGAGCGTGCGCTCCTCCCAGTCAAGCACGTCGGACATCATATCGAAGACCTCTCGCGCCAGGGCAAGATCGCGTGTCCACTCGATGTGGTGCAGGAAGTGGTCCACGAAAACTTCCTGCATATTGTAGAAAATGTCCTTGCGCGGCAGCAGCTTTCCGCTGGATCGGTCCAGCGGGTATTCCGGAACAAAACCAGCGCTGTTCCGAAGCCGATGGTACTGGCTGTTCTGATCCCAACAGACTTCGCCGGGCTCCGGACGGCCCTTGATCTGGCTGGCTGCGTGCGTACGAACGGCTTGCGCGACTCTGTCGTGCCATCCGATTACGGTGGGGCCATACCAATTTCGCCAACCCATAAACGGATGATGGTAATTGTGTGCACCGTGGAAAAACATATTGCCGTGCCAGCACGCATCTTGCGCAAGCACGGACGAGGGTATGGTCAGATCCATCAAAGGATCGGGTGTCGAGAGTTCGATGACGGAGTGCTTTTGACGAATCCTGGTTTTGAGTTCAGATACGGGATCAGCCTTGGCCAGCCAGCAGTCCAGAGCGCCGGAATCGTCGTCGCGAATCGCCGCGACAAAGCCCTCAAGAAGCTTGCTTGCGTGGAGCTCACAATTCATACAAACCATCGGCTCCCGGCCCGGTCCGGTGCCGAGAAATTTTCCGGGACCAAGCGCTACGGACCGGGCGTCCGCGATAGAGACGTTGACGGGAAAGGACGTTCCAATCTGCATCGTGGATTCAACTTTTCCACCGGGTCGGGTGATCGTCGCCCGGTTCGGTCCTGTGAGGATTATATTTCCGGCGCAGTCCAGAGGGTTGAAAAGACGCTTCGCCTGAATCCTGTTTCCGAGCGTGCCCAGAAGATCGGTGATTCCGCCAAATGCCATGACCAGATTCAGATGTTGGTCGCTTGCGATCTGCAGGTGCACCAGGAATCCGTCCTCCGTGCAGAGGGGCAGGACCTGAATGAAAGCTTGAACGTGAGGAAAACATTGCGCGAACGGGTGGATCTCGTATTCCATCCAGCCGTTGCGAAAAGTGGAAATCGAGCCTTCCGCCTCGTGAAACCACTGTGACGTGCGATCCCCGTCCTGATCGCCGGTATAATAGAAAATGGGGATTTTCAATCCCGGCGTTATGGCCAGTCCGGCCATAAACGTGCCGCATTTCCCTTGTGCACAACTCTCCGTAATCCGCCAGTCGCTCACTGCGCCCATGATTACAGGCTGATCGCCCGCAAAGGTGACGAACCGCTCGATACGATCATCGCGGGAATGGCCTCCATAGAGCGCCCTGTTGAAAACCTCGCTGCTGCCGATGATTTGGTAGCCGTCATCAACTTTCTGATAATGCGTTCGCATTTTTATTGCTTTCCTTTCCCAGTCCGCCTGGCCGGCACACGATGTCTCAGGGCGCGAGCTTTTTGATCACTTCCAGCATGGCGTCCGCCATGCGGTCCCCCGCTCCGGGTTCCATCTTGCTCGAAATGCACCAGGTGCTTTCATGACCGCCGATTCGGCTAAAGGCCTCCCTGTGGGGGATATAGCCCAACCACCCGTTTGCCAGTGACACCACAAAAGTCTGTTTCACAGGACTCTGCTCCTTGATGCGCAGTGAATGCTGCGAGAAATACTCAGCGGGGACTGCCCCGAAGACAATGTCGCCGATCCGCAGCGCCTGTATCTCGGCATTCTCATGGTCGCTCTTCGAGTGCAGGGCTTTTAGTCGGTCCAGGGACCACGTGTACCAGCCTCTCTCAATAAGCCCCTTGAAGACGTTGAAGGAAGTCAAGTCGCCCAGGTTCCGCTCAAGCCCGTCTATCTCTCTGTAACGGATGGCCACAGTGGTTGATGCCGCCGCAATCACGGCCTGCCCGGAATACGTGATGCCCTCCACAATACGAATGACATCATCGGCTAGAACGGAGCCGACCCTTTCCTTCGTGTCTTCGTATGCGGGGTCGGCATAATTCCTGTGAATGACGTTGCCGCACGCACCATTGAGGAAAACGCAGATGGAGTTGTCGCCATACTTTTTCTTAAGACGATCAGACAACACTCCCGGGAAACCGGCGGACAGGCTACCCATCAAATGTACCGCGTGGCAGGCGAAATTGACGAGCATTCCGATTATGTCCCCGCGGCTATCGCGGACACACAGCACACCGACTTGCGGATCGATGACACCTTCGCCGAAAAGCACATCCCTGTCAACAACATCGAAAGACGGCTGTGAAATAACCGAACCGTTTTTCATGATGAAGCGGCGATTGAACGACACTCGCCCCTCGTAACAGGCGCCACTTCCTATCTCAACGGGAACCATGGCATGGAATGCCTGTGTGATCGCCGCAACCGCCCGCTCGACCATGTGCCGCAGGTATTCGTGATCCTTTTCCGACCAGGGGCGTTCGACTACGGCGGGACACGCATGATTATGGGTTGCACAGACCATGATGCGGTCAGGAGGAATCGGGCATGCCCGGCTGACCTGATCCCGAATCATCAGGACATATTCACGTTCCACAATGACGATGTCGAGGGACAGGAACGCGATGGTGCTCGCCCCGTCATGGAACACGGCGGCATGAGCAAAGAGAGGGTCAATGATGCTGTCAACCGACGCCCAGTATGTCCGGGCGGGGAATGTTTACGGGTTGATCTCGACCTCGGCGAATCCAGCTTGCAGCACCATGTTTGTCATATTCGTGTCCTTTGGCAGAATGTTACGAGTCACTCGCGGCCTTGATCCACGCCTCCAGAAGATACTCTGCAGAGAAGAAACGGTTGGCTCCGGCGACAGGGCTCGAACCTGTAACATCCTGGTTAACAGCCAAGCGCTCTACCATTGAGCTACGCCGGACCAAACCGTTTCTATGAAATTATTTTGTTTCAGCAACTTGCGTCAGCGCATCACGAATTTGCTGTCGCAACAACCGTTTTCCCTCGGTACCTTTTAAAAACTTCTCACGCCTTCGCGCATCGGAATCCAATAGATACGCTTCAGCGTGAATCAGGCGCACCGGTCTCCGCAACTTCGTTGACTCAACACCTCCAGTCTCATGCTCTCTAATGCGACGGCGTGAGTCTATCGTATAACCCGTGTACAACTGACCGTTCGCCATGCGCAATATGTATACATAATGCTGCAAATCCATGCAACACCAGCCTGCTTCCCAGGGGCTCGTCATGGCATCCACCACAGGCGGACAAGTGCGACATGGCGCCCTGTCGGATGACAGGTTGAGCCTGTACCATCCTGGTTAATCCGGCAACCGCCGGACTGTACCGTTGAGCTACGCCGGAACAAAAAACACCACACACTACCACGAATAACGCATAAGTCAACATCGGATCAACGCGAATATGCGGCTTCGATTTTTTTGAATGCCTTCATTATCAGCCCGGCTTCTCTGGCGCCCCAGCTTTCACTCACCGAGAGATTGAAGTGGGACGCGACGGCCTCAAAGGCATTTGGGCACTTGAAGTGTCTGTTCTTGTCGCCCTTATAAGACGGTGAAGACCATGGCAGCCCGCTGGTTCCGAAGACGTTCCGCTTCTTGTACCAGTCGAAAGTGAACGGCAGAGCGGCAGAATAGTCAGGATTGAGCGGGACGCCCTCGGCCATGAGCGCCTTGCAGAAATCCATCTTGGAACATTTCATTACTTTTGCGTTGAATTTGATCCTCCACCACCAGTAGGCGTTTTCGGCGCCGGGAAGAAGCTTTGGTATTGAAACGCACTTAAGCGAGACGAAGCCCTTGTTAATAAGAATAGTTGCGAATCGCTGTCGGCGTTTGATTATTTCGGGAAGTTTGCCGATCTGGGCGGTTCCTATGGCTGCGGACAATTCGTCCATGTTGAAATTGAGAGTCGCCATGCAATTGGTTGAGCCCGGCGGGAGGTTGAACGCCTTGCCGCGGTCAGCCGCCCGCCGTGCTTTCCAGTGAAGGTCCTCGTTTTTCGTGAAGACCACGCCGCCCTGTCCGCCCGTACAGTGGTGTTTTCCAAACATGGTGGAGAACGCGGCGATGTCGCCGAAACTGCCGACCGGTTTGCCGCGCAGCCGCGCGCCATGCGCCTGGGCACAATCCTCGACGACCGGTATTCCGCGTCTGCGGGCGAACTTCACGATGTTCGCTATATCAGCAGGCTCGCCGCCTATGTGGGCAATTACTATCGCGCTCGTGCGCGGGGAAATGAGCTTCTCCACCTCGGCGGCGGTTGTGTTGTAGGACCCTTTTCTGGTGTCGGCAATGATCGGTATACAGTTCATGAGCGGGATGGGCATGATACCACCCGGATCGGTCATGGCGCTGACTATGATCTCGGTGAAGGGCTCGGGATTGACGGCCTTCAAGGCCACGTAGAGAGCGGTGGTGCCGGAGTTGACACCATCGGCATAGCCGCCGCCCATGAGTCGAACGAATTTGGCGCAGTAGTCAGCCTCCTCCCGGCCCTGGTAGCCGAACGGAGCGCCGCGCTTTTCACACTCGTCGAGCAGCCGTTCGGCGGCCTTTCTCTCCTCTTTTCCGAAATGGAGCCGGCCCGGGAGTGGGGCGGCTATCGTTTTTTTTCCTCCATTAACGGCAAGTTCGGCAAGAGTATTTTTACTCATAGTGATTCTCCTGAATCGTTCGGCGAAGAGCGCGCCTGGTCCAGCCGCTACGAATGATGGGCACTTTGGCAGACAGTGCCGCGCCTGTAAAGGAAAAATGCCGCAAAAAAAAACATTTCATCAAAATCTTGCATGTGGAGGCAGGCAGGCTCTATACTGCCCCTTATTTCACAGTCGAAACAGCCTGTGTTCGGCTCCCTGGAACGGGCAAACGGAGATCAGGAGCAATGATGAAACATAATATATTTACCATGGCCCAGGCGCAACTTGACGAGGTGGCGGGACTTATCGGCCTGGACCCGACAACACACGAGTTTCTGCGCTGGCCGCAGCGCGAATATTCTGCGCGGCTTCCCGTTCGGATGGACGATGGCTCCATAAAGATGTTCCAGGCGTTCCGCGTTGAGCATAACATGGCGCGCGGTCCGGCCAAGGGCGGCATCCGCTGGCACGCCGAGGAGACGATTGACACCGTTCGCGCCCTGGCCACGTGGATGACATGGAAAACGGCCGTCGTTGACATCCCGCTTGGCGGCGGGAAGGGCGGCATAATCTGTAACCCGAGGCAGCTTTCCGAGGGCGAGCAGGAGCGGCTGGCGCGGGCTTATATCCGGGCGTTCGCCGACCTCTTTGGAGTGGATAAGGACGTGCCGGCGCCGGACGTCTACACCAATCCGCAGATCATGGCGTGGATGTTGGACGAGTACGAGGTTATCGTCCGCCGCCACCACCCGGGCATGATCACCGGCAAGCCGGTTCCCGTGGGCGGTAGTCTCGGCCGCGATGACGCCACGGCGCGCGGCGGCATGATGGCAATGCGCAAGGCCGCCGAGAAGCTGGGGCTTGACCTCGCCGGCCGCCCGATGGCGATAATGGGATTTGGCAATGCAGGCCAGTTCGCCGCCCTGCTCGGCGCCGAGCTGTTAGGCTTGAAGCTTGTCGCAGCTGGTGATTCTAGGGGCGCGGTGTTCAACATGAACGGCATTGACGTCAAGGCGCTGGTCGCTCACAAGCTGACCACGGGCGGCGTCGCCGCGTTCCCCGGCACGAAGCCGATATCCAATGAGCAGCTCCTGGAGCTGGACGTGGACGTCCTGTTTCCCAGCGCGCTGGAAAACGTGATAACCAGGAAGAATGCCGCCAACATCAAGGCGAAGATCGTGTGCGAACTCGCCAATGGGCCGACAACCCCGGAGGCGGACGAGATACTCTTCGCGAGGAACGTGTTCGTGATTCCTGATTTTCTCGCCAACGCCGGCGGGGTGACGGTATCGTATTTCGAGCAGGTTCAGAACAGCAGCAATTACTACTGGTCGCTTGCTGAGGTCCGGCAGAGGCTGGAGGAAAAGATGCATGGCGCGTTTGAAGCGGTGTATGAGCTTCACAAGAAGCGCAAGGTCAAGATGCGCACCGCCGCCTACTTGGTGAGCGTGATGCGCGTTGCCGAGGCCTGCCGCCTGCGAGGGTGGGTGTGAAGCCGACCGGGAGGAAAGTCGAATGGACTTAAAAGAGCATGTCCTCTACCAGAAGATCATCTCCCACGTTCACGCATTTGAGCATGTCATCAAGGTTTTCGGGCGCGTCCTCGAGGAAAGGGGACTCTGGGACCAGGCCGAAGAACTGAAGCGCGCAGCGGAGGGCGCGGCGGAGCCCGGCGCGCCGGGCGGGGCGGACGAGCTTTACAACGCGCGGCTTATTGCGGCTTTTCTTGGAAGCTTCAACACCGAGGATGTCCTTGGGTACGTGAATCTCGCGCGCAAGGATATGCTTGCGCGCGAGATGCTCCAGTATCTCAACGTCACGCGCGGCGATCCCGAAAAAATCCAGGACCTGCTCCACAAGTTCTGCGAAATACCCGTCGGGCGTTTTCACGTCTCGCCGAGCGTGACGCTTGGAATCCGCGTTGACCTCATCAGCCAGTTCATCAGCGACCACCGCCCGTATGTCAGTATTGCGAAGAACCATATCACAATGCGTGATGTGGAGGATGTTCTCAGCCGTTCGATAGGGTCGGTCTCGCAGCCCGGCCTGGTCGGGGGCAAGGCGGCGGGCATGATCCTTGCAAACAGGATTCTTCAGCCGACGCTCACCGCCGGCGACCCGGAGCTTAGGGGGGCGCTGAAGGAGCCGGACTCCTATTTTGTCAAGTCATGTGTCGCCGCCGATTACCTCAACCGGAACGGCCTGCAAGAGTGCCACAGTCTAAAGTATCTTGACCACAACGCGATGGATGCGCTGAGGGAGACATTGTACGAGCGCTTCCGCAAGGGCTCGTTCTCCGATCATGTGAATGGCATGTTTATGGAGATTCTCAAGCAGACCGAGGGAAGTCCGCTTGTTCTGCGTTCATCGAGCTACCTTGAGGACAGCGTGGGTCACTCCTTCAGCGGTAAGTATGAGTCCGTCTTCATCTCCAATCGGGGCACGATTGAGGAGCGTTTCGAAGAGCTGGTTAAGGGCATTAAGCGCGTGTACCTCAGCCTTTACGGCGCTCCGGCCATAGAGTACAGGCGCGACAAGAACCTGCTCGATCACGATGAGCGCATGGCGGTCCTGATACAGAAGGTCGTAGGCACGCGGTACGGCAAGTATTTCTTCCCGTCGATCGCGCTGGTCGGATTTTCAAAAAACTCGCATTGCTGGAACTCCCGAATCAGGAGGGAGGACGGCATGCTCCGGATGGTCATGGGGCTTGGCACACGCGCGGTGGATCGGGTGGGCGACGACTATCCGCGCATGGTATCGCTTTCGGAGCCGACGCTTCGTCCGGAAGTGACCATATCGGAGAAGATCAAGTATTCACAGCGCTGCGTGGACGTCTTGAACCTCGATACCAAGCAGGTTGAAACGCACAATTTTGTGGACCTGGTCAACGAGATCATGGCGGAGGGCCGCCAGGTGGACCTCCGCGACATCGTCTCAATAGCCGAGGACGGCATGCTGAAGACTCCGCTCTTCTTCCCGGAGAGGCTTGAGCACGGGAAGTGCGCGATAACTTTTGACGGGCTACTGAAGAACAAGAAATTCCCGGCGCTGATGAAGCGGGTTCTGCGGAAGATCGAATCAGTCTATGGCATGCCTGTTGATATGGAATTTGCCTATCACGACAACAAGCTCTACGTGCTTCAGTGCAGGCATCTTTCCCAGCGCGCAGCGTTTGAGGGCGCCGTGGTGGTGCCGCCAGCCGAGGATAAGGATGTCATCTTCACCGCGCGGCAGGGATTTGCCAGTGCCGTGGTGAAGGACATCGAGAACATCATATATGTTGATGAAAATGAGTATGCCGCGCTCGCCACTGCGGACAGGAAGAGCGAAATAGCCCGCATTGTGGGGCGAGTGAACCGCGCTCTCTCCGACAAGCGTTTCATCCTGATGGGGCCGGGCAGGTGGGGGAGTTCCAATATTGATCTCGGGGTGCCGGTGCGATATAACGACATCAATAATTCGCTGATGCTCATCGAGATAGCGCGCGAGAAGGACGGCGTTACGCCGGAGGTCAGCTATGGCACGCATTTCTTCCAGGACCTCGTGGAGGCGAATATTATTCCTCTGCCGCTTTATCCGGATGCGGACGATACGGTGTTCAACGCGGAGTTCATACACCGGGTGAAAAACCAGCTGACGGCGCTCGACCCGGCGGGCGCGGAATTCGAGTCGGTCATCAAAGTGATCAACATCCCTGCTGAAACGGGTGGACGCTACCTTCACGTCTACCTGGACGAAACGGTTCCCTACGGCGCCGGGCTTCTGCAGTGAAGTGACACTTTCGCGCGCCTGGTTAAAGCGGAAGATATTGTGTTACAAAAAAGATCGGCCCGGACATCTCGTTTGAGACATCCGGGCCGGTCATCAATCAAATTCAACAGT
>CAYWJE010000146.1:0-9093 GCA_964458525.1 uncultured Verrucomicrobiota bacterium | reverse complement strand
ACTCTTTTCCGAAAGGCAACCGAGCGAAGCGAAGGTTATCCTTGAAGGAGCTAAACCGGTCGAGCAGGAAATCTCCCGTTACTGCGAAGCCTGCCGGGAACATGGGATTACCATGGGATTTGTGCTGAAGGACATTAGCACGATAGCCAACAACTCTCAGAACCTGACTCAATGGGCCTCAACGGTAAAGGCGGTCATTGACAAGTACTACCCGTGATGTACCTGCTTGCCTGATCGGCGAAAAAGTGCCAAATTATTTTCCATCATAACAGGAAGTCTGAAGCTGGGACGGGTCTAAAAACGCAGATCGCGGATGCGTTCCATGTAGTATTTCATGTTTCCAAGTGGTACGCCCGGGGTTATGAGATGATCCGGTTCCATGAGGAATCCGCCCTGTCGGCACAGGTCAATGTGTTTGCTGAATTCAGCGTCTATGGCGGCTCGGTCCTTTTCGAGCACGAGCTTGTCGAAGCCGCCGATGATGCGCAGCTCTTTGCCGAATTTCTTCCGGAAGTGTTCAGGGGTGGCGCCCCATGTGCCGGGCTCGATGGGGAACAGGAGGTTGACGCCGCTGTCCAGCCAGTTTCGTGCAAGCGGCTCCACGTAGCCGTCGCTGTCAATCCCGAGCAGTTTTACCCCGTGTTTTTCAAGGGCATTCCGGATCTTCGTGTAGCCGGGCGCCACAGAGCGTTCGAAGATGTCCGGGCTTACGAGCGGACCTGTCTTCCCGCAGATGTCCTCCCATCCGAACCCGAGATCGGGCACCGTTGTCTTCATGCGCGGAATGGTCTGCTCGATTGACCAGCAGGTCAGATCCGCCAGTGTGTTGACCATGTCGGAGTACACATCCGGGGCGTCATACATCAGGTAGCTCATGTTCTCAACGCCCATCCAGTTGCGTATCCAACCCATCATTGATGCCGTGGCCAAGGCGATGGGGAGTCCGGCCGACTCGGCCTCGGAGAGCTTCTTGTCGAAGTCCGGCGGAATGCGGCGGTCATCGGGCTGGAGGCGTTTCTTGTACTCGTCCCAGCCGGAAGCATCTTTGAGGGTGAAGTCAATAAAATGAGGAATACAGCTCTTTCTTTTCCATTCCTGCTTGATCACGCCCTCGCCATCCCTGTATATCCGGTACTCGGATGTCTCCTCGCGGATCTCTTGTTCAAAAGCCGGAAACAGGCCTACATCACAACCCACACCAACCCAGTTCGGAACTGCGTTGAAAAACTTAAGGGGATCGGCTCCCTTGGGATAGCCTTCCTTGTGCCAGCGCGGCCAGGTTTCCTGCCAGGCGGTCCAGAAGACTGGCGGCATCCTGTCGAATTCGCCATAGAACATTATCTCCCGCCACAATTGTCTGGTGGTCATGTCGTTCTTCCTCCTGTTGCTGAATTCCGCATTCCGAAAAGACAGCGCCAGTGCGGATGTTTCGGGGAACGTACCTTGGCGCTTTTGCGCTGTCAAGTTGCGCCTTTAATTATGAATATTCAACGTTTGCTATTTTCTTGTTGTCTTTGCCACGTCGGAC
Organism: uncultured Verrucomicrobiota bacterium; assembly: GCA_964458525.1. Lineage (GTDB taxonomy): Bacteria > Verrucomicrobiota > Kiritimatiellia > JAAZAB01 > JAAZAB01 > CAYWJE01. The sequence goes on along the minus strand of CAYWJE010000146.1, from coordinate 7,565 downwards.
TGGCATTCTTTACGAATTCAAGCTTTGTTCGCGTTCCTAAAGGAGAGAGTCGCAGTATGGTAAAAAAGATGATCATGGTGCTGGCGGGACTCGCATTATCGTTTTTCGCGGGTTGCCGCACGGTGAAAGCCCCAGCCTCTTTCGGCGAAACCTGGATGCCGGACGGACATGAGAAACGGGTGATTGACCGCGAGTCTTCTGCGCCCGCGATAGAACGCGCTGATTTCGACGGATCAAAGCCGCTTGTCATTGAAGCGGTGGTTGATATCGCGCTTCGAAACAGTCCGGGCACCCGCGAGGCCTGGGCAAATGCGCGCGCCGCCTACACTCAGGTTCGGCAGGCGGGGAGCCTGTATTACCCGCAGGTTCAGGTCTCGGGCGATGCGACGCGCCAGCGGCAGTCAGCGGACGACCCAGTGCCAGTTTACGACCTCTTGAACTACGGGCCTTCCGCGCAGGTGTCGTGGTTGCTGCTGGACATCGGAGGCAGGCGGGCGGGGGTGAACGAGGCGGTACAGAACCTGCTGGCTAAGAATTTCCTGTTCAACGATGCGATACAGGACACGATGCTCGAAGCACAGCGTTCATATTACGAATTGCACGGCGCCATTGCCGCCGAGGAGGCTGCCCATTCGGACGTTGAGGACGCGAAGATGGTCTATGATGCCGCGCACCAGAAACTGGCGGCTGGCCTGGCGGTGAAACTGGATGAACTCCAGGCGCAATCGGGCTACGAGAGCGCGCTCTATTCGCTCGAGGAAGCCAAGGCACAGCGCAAGATTGCCCAGGGCAATCTTGCGAAGATCATGTCATTTTCTGCCGACACTGCGTTTTCGGTGGCGCCACTTCAGGACAATTCCTCGCAGGACTTGAAAGAGGATGACGTCAGCAGGCTGATAAGCGAAGCGCTCGGGCGCAGACCCGACATCGCCGCTATGCGCTCGGGCGTGAAGGCACTGGACCACGCGGTTCAAAAGGCGAATTCCGACCTGTGGCCCTCTATTTCAGTGCAGGGCTCGGCCGGAAGAGCCTGGTCCACCAGTTACGATGACGGCGCGGCCCAGCCGTACGACTACCAGTATTCAGGATCCCTCGGGATCAGCTGGAACATTTTCGACGGGTTTTACAACCTGAACGTCAAGAGGAGCGCCGCAGCGATGGCGGAATCGGCGCGCGAGGAGCTGCGGAGCGCGGAGCTCACTGCGGCTTCGGATGTCTGGACCAAGTATCACTCCTTTGTATCAAGCACGCAAAAGCTGAAATTCAGCAAGGCATACTTGAAGAGCGCTGCCTCTTCCTACGAGCTGGCGCAGGAGGGGTACAAGGCTGGGCTGAAGAACATACTGGACTTTCTTCATGCACAGAGCGAACTCTCCTCGGCGCGGAGCAAGCTTGTTCAGTCTCAAAAAGATCTGCACGTGGCTTTTGCCGAGCTCGCACATGCCACCGGTTCGCTTGTTTACACGAAAGACGCGCCAGGCGTCGCGGAGGGAATAAATAAATGAAGGCTGCTAAAATGATTATGCCTTGGGCGCGGAAGAGCTGTTTCGGCGCGCGGGCAATGGCCGCGGTTGCTTTGCTGGCGTTTCTTGCCGGAGGGTGCGGAAAAAAGCACGAGTTCGAGATGCCCTCGCGTCCCGTTCAAGTGGCCAAAGTGGAGGCGAAGGATGTTCCGCTGTTCATAGACTCGTTTGGAACGCTGCGCTCGCCCCATGTGGTTGACGTGAAAGCACAGGTCACGGGCGAAGTGAAGGAGGTGCTGTTCTCCGAGGGCCGGACGGTGGCGCGGGGAGACAAGCTGGTTCTCATTGACCCGAGGCAGTATCAATCGGAGCTGGAGAAGGCGGAGGCCGATCTCCAGAAGGCGAACGTTGACTTCAAGATCAAGAAGGAGATGCTCGAGCGAAACAAGAAACTCGTGGAACAGCAGTTGATTTCAAGCCAGGAATACGACCAGTACGAGTCCGACGCGGCCGCGGCCGCGGCTGCGGTGAGCGTGAGCAAGGCGGCGCTGGACTCTGCCAGGCTGAACCTTGAGTACTGCACGATTACATCTCCGCTCGCCGGCGTGGCGGGAAGGCGGCAGGTTGATCCCGGCAACATCGTCACGGCTAATAACGGCCCCGCCCTGGTGAATATCAGGAAGATAGATTCACTGTTCGTGGATTTCAGCGTTTCGGAAAGGGATCTTGCCAGGGTTCGCGCGGCAATGGAGAATGGTGATCTGGCCGTGCAGCTAACGGTGGATGGCCAGGAGGGTGACAGGGTTTTTCCCGGAACGCTCGAACTGATCGAGAACACGGTGGACGACCAGACGGGTACAGTGTTCCTGCGCGCTGTTGTGCCCAACGATGATATGAAGTTGTGGCCGGGTCAGTTCGCAAAGGTGCGCTTGATCCTGGAAGTCCAGAAGGGCGCGCTGGTCGTGCCAGGCTCGGCCGTGCGGCTTGGCAAGGATGGAGACTACCTTTTTGTCATTAAAGAGGACGGAACGGCGGAGCTCAGGGGCGTGAGTGTTGGCCAGCGCGCCGGTGATTACGTGGTGCTTGAAAAAGGTGTGCAGGCCGATGAAATGGTCGTCACGGTGGGGCAGATGGGCCTTGCGCCGGGCGCCAAAACACGAATTGTCGAACAGCCGGCCGCGGCGGGAACCGCCACCGGGCAGGCGCCCGCTAAAGAAGGAACGGAATCAACGGATTCGAAGCCCGCAACACCATGAACATATCCGAAATTTTTATCAGGAAGCCTATAATGACCGTGTTGGTCGTGGTGGCCGTGGTCATCTTCGGAATTACCGCGTATCTAAAGCTTCCCGTGAGCGACCTCCCCTCCGTTGATTACCCCGTGATGACCATTTCCGTGGGCTACCCCGGCGCGAGCGCAGCGACAATGGCTTCCACGGTGGCCACGCCCCTCGAAAACGAGTGCATGCAGATCCCCGGCTTGCAGTCGGTCATATCGGATAACACCGAGGGCGCTACAAAGATAACCCTAACCTTCGATTTGGACAGGAGCGTTGACCTTGCCGCGCCCGACGTGCAGGCCGCAATATCACGCGCAAATAACAATCTGCCGTCCGATCTGCCGACTCCTCCGACGTATTCGAAGGACAACCCGTCTGATGCGCCGATAATGTACATCATGCTCACGTCGGACACTATGACCGCCGGCGAACTCTATGATTACGGGCACAGGACCATTGCCCAGCGGCTCAGCATGGAATCCGGCGTGTCGCAGGTCCAGGTGTGGGGCGCCAAGAGCGCCATCAGGATACAGGTTGATCCCACCAGGATAGCCGCCTTGAAGATCGGGCTCGACGAGGTGGCGGGGGTCCTGAAACAGGGAACAGTCACGATCCCGGCCGGCAGCTTGAATGGAAAGGAAGGGACTTTCTCCATCGAGCCCCAGGGCCAGCTGGTGAAGGCGGAAGACTACAAGAAGCTGATCGTGGCATACCGTAACGGGGCGCCGGTGAGGCTGGGGGAGATCGCAGTCTGCCTGGACAGTGTCGACAACGATGTCTCCAGGGTGACATACGGAACGTCCGAGAAGCCGATGAAGGCTGGCTCGATATGCGTGGCCATCTCGCGGCAGGGCGGCGCCAACACTGTGGCGCTCGCGAGCCGGATCAAGGAGCTGCTCGGTCAGATCGAGGCCGAGCTTCCCGGCTCGGTTGAGCTGGACATATTCTATGACAAGTCGGAGACGATCGTTGAGTCCGTGAACGACGTCAAGAGCACGATCGTGATATCCCTTGCGCTGGTCGTTCTCGTTATCTTTGTCTTCATGGGGCGTGTTTCCGACACCATCATCCCGGGCATAGTTCTGCCGATATCCATCGTCGGAACATTTATATTTATGCTTGGAATGAAGTTCAGTCTGGATAACCTTTCGCTTATGGGGATAACGCTCTCTGTGGGGTTCCTGGTTGATGATGCCATAGTGGTGCTCGAGAACACTGTGCGGCATGTTGACGAAGGGATGAAGCCGCTTGCCGCGGCGCTGAAGAGCGCCAGGGAGATAACGTTCACCGTGATCTCCACGAGCGTGGCCCTGATAACGGTGTTCGTGCCGCTGGTCTTTATGAGTGGCGTGGTGGGCCGTAACTTCAACGAGTTCGCGCTCACGGTGGTCGGCGCTATAGTATTCTCGACCATCATGGCGCTTACGCTCACGCCTATGATGTGCGCGCGGATGCTGAAGAGCAGCGCGGCATCGGGGAAGACACGCGTGCAGGCGTGGGTGGACTCCTTCATAGGAGGCTTCACTGCCAGGTATGCCGTTCTGCTCAGGTGGGTGCTCGTGCACAAATTTTCAGCGATTGTCATGTGGGTCGCCTGCATCCTGGGAACTGTCTGGCTGTTCGCGGTCCTGCCGAAGACCTTCATGCCGGAGGGCGATAGCGGCGCCATTATGGGGCAGATGGTTTCGCCGCTGGGAACTTCCAGCAGGCAGATGGGCGCTTTCCAGGACGTCGTCAACGAGAGCGTTCGCACCGACCCGAATGTGAAGAAAATGTTCACCGTAACCGGCCTGCAGCCGGGCGCGGATCAAAGCACCGGCATTATAGTGATCAAGCTGAAGGACAGAAAAGAGAGATTGCCGATGCCGTTAAGTGTTCAGAGCCTCCAGGCGAAGTTGCTCGGATTCCCGAACGGAATGACATTCGTCAAGGCTATTCCGGCTCTGCATTTGAGCGCGGGCGGCGAGAGCACTGCGTCCGGCAGCCAGTATTCCTACACCCTCACAGGCAGCGACAGGGAAATGGTCTACGAGTGCGCGCAAAAGGTGGAGGAGATAATGAACAAGCTGCCCGGCTTCATGGGCATTCAGACCAGCGTAAAGATAGACCTGCCGCAGGTCAACATGACGATCCTGAGAGACAGGGCTTCCACGTTCGGTGTGACGGCGGCAGATATAGAGACCGCGCTCTGCCTCGCCTTTGCGCAGGGAAAGGTGACGATGTTTAACACGGACGTGGACCAGTACGATGTCGTTCTAGAGCTCGACAAAGAATACCAGAACATTCCCCGCAACCTCTCCGAGATACGTGTTCGATCGGCTACAGGGGCGCTTGTCCCTCTTGAATCCGTCGCGACGTGGGAAGAGACGGTCGGTCCGCAGAACGTGCCGCATTTCAACCAGATGAACGCGGCGACCCTCTCGTTCAATCTGGCGCCGGATGTTCCGCTCGGCACGGCAACAAAGGCGCTCAAGGATGCGGTGAAGGATGTCCTGCCGTTGGAGGTTACCGGGGCGTTGCAGGGCGAGGCACAGGAGTTTGAAGATGCTGTGAAGAGCCTGGCCGTGCTACTGGTCGTGGCGGTTTTTATCATGTACGTTATTCTCGGCATCCTCTACGAGAGCTACATCCATCCATTCACCGTGCTGACCACTCTGCCTGTCGCCGCGTTCGGCGGGCTCGCCACGCTCCTTATCTTCCGGTCCGAGCTGTCTCTCTACGCTTACATCGGAATGTTCATGCTGCTCGGCATCGTCTCCAAGAACGGGATTATGATGGTGGATTTCGCCAAGCAGGGAATGGAGGAGGAGGGGAAGAATGCCTTCGACGCGATATTCGACGCATGCCGCATAAGGTTTCGCCCCATTCTTATGACCGGCGCCTCGACGATAATGGGCGCATTGCCCATAGCAATGGGAATAGGCGCGGACGGGTCGTCACGGCGTCCGCTTGGATTGATCGTTGTGGGCGGGCTCCTGTTCGCTCAGGTCATAACGCTGTTCGTGACGCCAGGCATATTCCTCTACATGCAGATTGTGCAGGAGAAATTACTGGACAGGTTCGAACTCTCCCGATCCGACTCGGCGCGAAAGAAAGCCGACGCATAGGGGGCCGGTAATGCGGGCTTGCCCGTACTTCAATTTGTTTCACAGGAGATGGCAGTCCTCGTCCGTTTCTCTGCTCCACAGGCGGGTATGCAATCGCAGCGCTCTGGGCGCTGCAGGCGGGCCGTCTCTTTTGCTTTACAGCGATTCCACAGATGCCCGCTGCGATTCGGGAACCATTTGGAAGACACGCGCATCGCCAGGCTCGAAATTGGCAATGTGAGCGACGCCGAGCGATTTCGTGAGCTGTCCATTGTGTCTGATGACCTCGTGCAGATTCCATCCGGTCTCAAGGGTCAGTTGGAACCTGGCGCGCCGCGCCGGGTGGTTGTTCAGCAGGAGGCAGAATCGCTGACCATCCGGCCCGTCCATGAAGCTTAACAGAAGGTTGCCGTCTCCCTCAACGTGTGCAAGGGGTCTATGCGACTGGTCCCCCGGATACCGCCCGAACCGAAAGCGTTTCCCTCCGCTGGGCACATAACCGCGGTAATAAACGTTAGCAACCCGAAGCCCGGAGACAACCGGACCGAGCACGGCGAGGTCCTTGTTGACCTTACGGAACAAATCGTACCTGATCGAGGGCAGTCCCTGTGTGTCCAGAATCGCGTCGTCATAACAGCTGTTGGCCGTGTGGGTGGTCATGGCGAAATATTGGATCGCCTGCGCTCCGTAGGCGAGGGCGGTGAAGGCCTCCAGACGCAGCGTTCCCTCGGTCACCGGCCCGTAGAACCAGTGCGAATGCGTGTGCGGGACGGCCAGCACAAAGCCCCAGAGCGGCTTCCGGTGCCCGCGTGCAACGCGTAGCTGCGTCTCCCATCCCTCCCAGAAGGCCTCGCGATAGTAGCTGCCGAGCTCGGGGACGTCCATTCCGCAATCATCATCGAAATAGCCCGGAAAAAGCTTTTCGTCGGGGCGCGTGGTCAGGGGATAGCAGTCGGTACTGATGAATTGCGGGTTAATGATGCGGGTGTAGCTGTCCAGGTATTCCTCGAAGCAGTTCATCCCGCGCGAGCCGAAACCAAGCGCGTTCACATAGGCAAGCCTGTTTGGCGCCATTTTCCGTAGGTGCTGGATCATCGGAACTATGTCTTCGCACCCGCAGCGCTTGCTCTTGTCTCCGATTATCGGCTCGTCGAACACGTAGAAGGCGGCGACTGCCGGGTGGTTGTCATACTCCGCGATCGCGGCATCCACGTCCTGTTTCCATCCGTCGTTCGCCGGATTCTTGACGGGGTTGAACCGCCTGTCGCAGACGATGGCCTTGAGTCCCGTTTCCGCGGCGAGGTCGAGCTGAGCCATGATGGGACCGCTTTCCCCGTGAGGACCGGATGCGCCACCCCCCGCGCCGGTGGTCATGAACACGTTGATTCCACAGTCCTTGATGGATTTGAAAATTTCCAGACTGGTGAACGATGCGGGAACGGAACTCCATCCGATCACTGGGAATTCGTCTAGTCCCATCATCTGCTGTGTGGTGGTCAGCTTCATGTCGGTGCTCCTATTCTGAAGAGGCGTGGGTGGATCCGTCAGCCGCCAACAGCAACATTGTTTTGCCCATGCCGTCTTCCACTAATCCTTAGACACAGGTCGAAATACGCGTATAGCGTTGGCTTGCCGTTCGGTCAGATCACCTCGATCGGGTGACTCAACTCCATGGTCGAATTTCCAAGGATAACCTTCGCTTCGCTCGGTTGCCTTTCGGAAAAGAATTTTTTGCC
>CAYWJE010000145.1:0-9171 GCA_964458525.1 uncultured Verrucomicrobiota bacterium | reverse complement strand
CTCAGTTGGATTTGTTTGACTCATTTACTCAAACAATCGAAGTTTAAGGAGCTAAACAGAGAGGATCCGAATCATGGAATACAAGTACGAGACGCACCTGCATACTTCAGAGACCAGCAAGTGCGCGAGCAGCTCAGGCGCGGAGTTAGCCGCGCACTTCAAGGTGCTTGGCTATGCCGGGGTTTTCGTTACGGACCATTTCTTTAACGGCAACACGACCGTCCTGCCCGGCCTTCCGTGGGAGGAGCGGGTGGATCTGTTCTGCCGCGGTTATGATTCAACGCGGGAGAAGGGCGAAAACCTTGGGCTGGATGTCTTTCTGGGCTGGGAATACGGGCTCGGATGGGCCCATTTCCTGACCTATGGGCTGGGCAAGGACTGGCTGCTCTCCAATCCGGATATGCTGGAATGGGATGTGCTGAAGTATTTCGACCGGGTGCACGAGGACGGCGGCTGGATTGTTCATGCCCACCCCTTTCGCGAGGGGATCGAGCTGGTACATCTCGCGCCGGGCAAGGTGGATGCGGTTGAGATTGTCAATGCGGCCCGGTCCGATGATGCCAACAGGTATGCCCTGGATTTCGCGGCCAGCTTCGGGCTGCCGCGAACCGGTGGATCGGATATCCATTCAATCAAACAGAAGAGGCACTGCGGCGTTGTCACTTCCCAACGGTTTTCGGGAGGCGAAGCCTACATCGCCGCGCTGAAGTCGGGCGAGGCGGCCATTTTTGATGATACTATCGAGGAATTGAGTTGTTAGAGAAAACTTTAAGGACGTGGTGAAGCAGATCGGGAAGGAATGTCTTGAGATGAAACCGAACGTATTGTTTTTTTTCGCGGACGACCAGCGCTTTGATACGATCTGCGCTCTTGGCAATGATCAGATTATTACCCCGAACCTCGATGCTCTCGCCGCACGCGGCACCGTGTTCACCCGCGCCCATATTCCCGGCGGGACTTGCGGCGCCGTGTGCATGCCGAGCCGGGCCATGCTGCATTCAGGCCGCACTTTGTTTCATATCGAGGATATGGGCCAGCAGATTCCGGACGAGCATACAACTCTGGGCGAATGCCTCCAAAAGGCCGGTTATGAGACTTTCGGAACAGGCAAGTGGCATAATGAACGCCGCGCTTACGCGCGCAGCTTTTCCGCTGGCGCCGAAATCTTCTTCGGCGGAATGGGCGATCACTGGAATGTCCCGGCATACAACTTCGATCCATCCGGAAAATACGATGCAAGGCAGCCGTTTGTCGCGGACCCTTTTTACAAAAATGAGCTTTCGTTCCGCGCTTGCGATCATGTCGAGGCTGGCAGGCATTCAACCGATCTTTTCGCCGACTCGGCAATCGGCTTCCTGAAGAACAGGGAGCCGGGTCGTCCCTTTTTTATGTACGTTTCGCTCATGGCGCCGCATGATCCCCGGACCATGCCGGAAAGATTCTTGAAAATGTACGATCCTGAAAGAATTCCATTGCCGGAGAATTTTCTCGGCGGGCACTCGATAGACACCGGCGCGCTGCGGATAAGGGACGAGCTTCTTGCGGAGTTCCCGCGCCGGCCTGAAGAGATTCGTCGGCACATAGCGGAATATTATGCAATGATATCGCATCTCGATGATGCGTTCGGACGCTTGATTGCGGCGCTGCGCGAAGCCGGGGAACTGGACGACACGATAGTTGTCATGGCCGGAGACAACGGTCTTGCCGTCGGCCAGCACGGCTTGATGGGCAAGCAGAGCCTGTATGATCACAGCGTGCGCGTGCCGCTCATATTCGGCGGGCCCGGCGTGCCGAAGGCTGTCCGCTGTGATGCTCCCGTGTATCTCCTTGATATATTCCCGACCATCTGCGACATGACTGGCGTGGGAATCCCTGCATCCGTGGAGGGCATGAGCCTGGCCCCGTGCTTCGGGGATGAGGCTTTCCGCGGCCGGGAGTGCCTCTATCTCGCATATGCGAATTCCATCCGCGGCGTGACCGACTGCCGCCACAAGCTTGTCGAGTATGCCTGCGGCTCGACTCAGCTTTTCGATCTTGCGGCCGACCCGCTGGAAATGAATAACCTGGCGGAGAACAGCGGCTTTGCGGCCGTGCTTGCCGGGCTCAGGAAGACGCTCGTGAAACTCTCGGCGGAATGGGACGACGAGCGCCATCCCACGGGAAGGGAGTTCTGGGCGCGGCGGAGCGACCTCAAGCGCTGATTAGCACCTCATTTTGGAGGAACCGCTATAAGAAACAGGAAAAGAGTTGACAGAATGACCCACCCTTTGCCCCCTATCGGGTCCGAATCGTTTCTATCCTGAATCCTTTATCTTCATCTTGTGATCCTGCCTCTCTTCAATGGATTGTGGGCATTCCCGGCGTCAGGATTCCAGACATGTCATTCGCTGCGGGCGCATTGCTGACCGTCTTATTCCCGGCTTCTTCGGCAGAATTGGAAAGGTGCAGTCGCATTGTTTATCCGATTCAGACTGAAAAAGGAGACTGAAAAAGGAGACTGAAAAAGGAGTTGCTTGTTTCCGGTTGGTCGTTTAAAATAATTTTACGGTATCTGGTATTTCAACGGGCTGTGGCGAAAAACAGCGATCCGGAAAGAATGCCATGAAATTGAAACTTTTATTGGGCTTCTTCCTTGGACTTGGCTTTAGCGCGGGGGCGGTGACTTTCACCAATGAGCGTTCGCATATATCGTTCCCGAGCCCGGACATGACGGCTTATGTATCCGGGTTCCCGTATAGTTCCGGCGGCGGAGCGGATATGGCGCTGGACTCTTCGAACAACCCTCATATCATGTCAACTGAAGGCAATATCGGACACCGCGGAGGCGCTCAGTACCGGCGCTGGACCCACGCTTCGCAGGCCTGGAGCGGGGCATATCTGGATATTGAATCCGGAACTGGATTGGACGACAATTACTATGGCTTGGTTGCCGTTGACGCCGCCGATCGGGTTCACATCCTCTACCATCATCGAATAGCCACGAACACCATGTCGGACACAACGACGCCCTACGATGTCTACCACATGTGGTGCACGAACGCGAGTGGCGCGACGCCGTTGAGCCTCGGCAATTGGAACAAAACTATTATATCACAAACTGTCCCGGACCAGATGAAGGCCGGGTGCCTGATAAATATCGGAAGCAATATTCTCCTGTATGCGCGCGGCGGCATTGATATCACATCCGATACATTCTGGGACATACGAATCGAGCGGGCGGAATGGGACGGCAGTTCGTGGACGTGGAGTTCCCTGGGAGCGGTTCTTTCCGTGGCCAATTCACATCTTCATACGCCAAGGCTCATGTACGATACCAATAATAACCTCCTTCACATGGACTTAAGGGATGAGAACTATATAGGCACGCCCCGGTCGCAGGTGTATACCTGTTCAAGCCAGCCGGAAAACCCGACGAGTGCAAGCTGGGCTGCCCCGGTTTGGCACGGGGCTATCAGCGTCCAATGGAAAGAAGGGAATGGGGGCACAGGCATTATGGAGGACGGCGAGGCTATCGCCCTTGTCTATCTCGGGGGAAATCGCGACAATATGAGCAGCGCCGGCGCCCCCGCAAATTTCACTCGCGTACGCGAAGCGGGGTCCGGGGGGACATGGGGGAGCTGGTTCGAAGTTTTTCCCGGCGACTCGCGCACCCTCGGCAATGGATTAGGATACGGGGGCCATGTTGACTTCGCCCCCGACGGGTTTGGCGGCATGTTCTTCGTTTACGGGAAAAGTTTTGTCTCGCACTGGGATAGCGAAACTGAGGACTGGTGCGATGTTTTTACGAATCTCTACAGTGTTGCGGATAACACGGCGATATGCTCCATCGCCGTCAAGCCGGAAAAATGGCCTGATCTTTCCACTCTCTATTATTATCGCTGCAACAACAGAACGCTGTATGTCGGAAAATACCTGGAACACCGCGTGCCGTGCAGGATCTTGTTCAAAATGTGGTGACAGATTTGTCTTGTTTCCGGATTTCCTGGGTCCCATGATGTCCGCCGTTCCCTGCGTCTTGCGTGTCCGCCATTTCATGTTCGCGAAGGAGGAAGCGAAGCGGGCGGTTGAAATTGGGTTGGGGCTATGCCAGCATTCGAAAGGAGAGGCATGAATTGCAGTCTTGTTGATTCTCTTGAGTGGGTTTATCCGGATTCCACAATCGGGCGCAGGCCCTGCCGCCGCATGGAGATTGACGTTGCTTGCGGCGGAACGGCGGCTGCGACGATCCTGCTCAATGGTCTTGAGCCGGGCGCGAGGGTGAGGTTGGCGTTCGCGGGCGCCCGCAAAGTCCGTTGTTTCAGGCTGATTCCCGTGCCTGTCGAAAAAAATACCGGCCCGGTGGGCTTCATTGAAAAGGATGGCGAACTCAATAAATTTGTGACCCGTCGCGCGCCTTTTCGGGTGTATGACGCGATGCAGCCGATAGGAGCGTCGTTCAAGGCGGAATCCGAGACCGAGGCGGTTCTGGTCCATATTCCGATAGATGAGGATGCGAGGCCCGGACGAAGCTCGCACACTTTCACCGTCGCCTGCGGAGGCGAGAGCCGTCAACTGCAGGTTGTTATGACCGTTCACAAGGTCCGCATTCCGCCTGTCGGCCGCGACAGCTGGCCCTACACGAACTGGTTTAGCTTCACAAACATGGCCTCGCGGCATGGACTCAAGCCGTGGAGCGAGCAGCATTGGGCGATGATCCGCAAGTATGCGCGGCTTATGGTGCGCAACAGGCAGAATACGTTCTGGTTCACGTTTTTGGACGTGTTCACTGTCGGGAAAAAAGGACTGATCTTGAATGCGGATCGGTTGCGCCGCATTGTGAAGATATTCACCGCGGCCGGGATGTATTACATCGAGGGCGGTCACTTCGGAAAGCGCTCGACCTCCGAGTGGACTTGTCCGACGTTCAGCGTATCGCTTACGAACAATCTCGCCACTTCGCCGGAGGGCAACGCGGATATCGCTTGCGCGGCCGGACAACTGATGGCGGAGATCGAAGAGAACGGCTGGCGTGAACGCTGGCTCCAGCATGTGGTGGACGAACCGATAGCGGAGAACGCGTCAGATTACCGCATCTTCGTTGGCATCGTGCGTAAGTACATGCCGGGCATCGCGATTCTCGACGCGACCATGAATTCGGCACTGTCCGGATCGGTGGATATATGGTGCCCGCAGGCGCAGCATTTCCAGGCGGGCCGCGCCGGCTTCGAGACGATGCGGAAGCTGGGCGACCGCGTCTGGTTCTACACCTGCTGCTTCCCCGGTGGTCCGTGGTTGAACCGCCTGCTTGATATGGAGCTGTTGCGCCCGGCACTGCTTGGCTGGGGCGCTGCCCTGTTCAATCTCGACGGGTTTCTGCACTGGGGCCTGAACCATTACGCGAAGGATCAGGATCCCTTCAAGATGAGCGTGATTCCCAACTGGGGCGGGGGCCCGAATTTACTGCCGGCCGGCGATACGCATGTGGTCTATCCGGGCGACGACGGGCCGTGGTCAAGCGTACGGTTTGAGGCGCAGCGCGAGGGAATCGAAGATTTTGAATTGCTGCGCATTCTGGGACGCAAGCATCCGAAACAGGCGGCAACCCTTGTCCGTTCGGTCATCCGGGGATTCGATGATTATACGAAAGATGTTCCTTGTTTCAGATCGGCTCGGGGTAAGTTGCTACGACTTCTCTCCAAGCGGTGATCGAAAAAAGCCAGCAGTAAATCTTGTCACAGAGGCACGGAGAGTGGACTTCTCCTCATGGCGGTTTTTCGGCAATGAGACACTAACGCGGGCGGGCAACCCAATTCGTTCCGTTGGAGACGGCCGTCCCGGCCGTTTATCTTCACCACCGGCGGACAAGTGCGCGAATCACATTGCTGTCTGGTTTCTTCCGAAACGGCGCGCAACATGAGCGCCCTCCCTCGCAACTAATCACAGCTTCGGGTTTCTCTCATGCGCGCTGGATCAGGTAGTACATTGACGGAAACTCACCGCCTATTTTAAACGATGCCTTGCCATTGTTCCATGTGACAGGAGTTTCCCCGATGGGGGCGCCGGCCGGGTTGATCGCCAGCATCTTGAGATCGGCGTATTCGGTGGTGAGTTCGATCTCTGCTTCGATCACCTCGATTTCGACAGGGCCGTGCCCGACATCGAATTGGATCGTATGGTTGACATTATACTTGGCATCGGTGTTGTCCGCCCGGCCAACGGCGGTGAGCAACAGATTGTCCGAGTGCGCGATGTCGTCGTCGGTCAGGGAGCTGATTGCAATTACTGCAAAATCGGTTTTAGCCCTGATTGTCAGTCCTTTCAGAGCAATTGCGCCGGCGTCCGCCAGAAAGCCATAGGCTATCCGTGTGCGCGGACTGTCGACTATGGCGTAGCGCTTCGTGAGGTTTCGATACAACTCCCCGGTGTCCGAACGGATCTCCGTGGCATCGTCCGGCAGCAGGCATGCTGTTATGTCCACCTCGGCGGCAGCATGAGATGCCGCGCCGGGGAGCCGAATACCGATTTTCCGGTATTCGGTGGCGCCTTCAAGTGCCTTGGTGTTGTCGCGACGAACTAAACCCTCATCGTTTTTCAGTGTTGGCAATCGTAACTCGATGGCCGTATCGGGCTCCCGCACGTCGCCTCGCCGTACCATCAGGGCGGCGTGATAGAAAAGCCCTGATTTGGCAGGGTCGTTGAAGGTGTCGAATACCCCGCCGCGATAGGGTACGCCGCCGATACAGTCCGCAGTGATCGGCGCCCCAAGTTGGTCTATACCTTCGCGACAATCGTAGCGATATGTGTGGATGGCCGCGCCGCTCCATCCCTGATAGGCTGTCGCAGCCGCAATCTGGATGGCCCCTTCAGCCCGATACTCATTGGGCCATGGATGGTCCCATTCCGACACAAAGAACGGGCGGTCCAGAACGCGGAAGAAAGACAGAGAGCGAAGCCATGCTTCACGTTCCCCGAGCATTGAACTGTTTACGAACTTCTTCTCCTGTGTTGTCCACGTTCCAAACCTATACCAATAAGCATGACTGTCGGTGAAGTTTGTCACCATTTGTGCTTCGAGCACCGGCGCCCCGGGAAATGACCAGTTGGTTCCGGTGATGGGGATGCGCACGCCCAGGTCGCGAAGATGCCCAATTATTTCCGTATAGTATGCTTTTGTGATGTCGATAAGGAAATCTAAGAAGATGGGATTGTCCTTAAGGGACATAGTTGGATTTTCTTCCAGAGTGAAGCCCTTTTCTTTGCCCCAGTCTTTGAACCGGCGCCGCAGATCACCGCGGTATGGCTCCAGCCATTCCTCGGCGGAAACACCCTGTGTGAGTGAGGTAAACACATCGCACTCGTTTGTGATTTCCGATAGAATGATGGCGGGTTCGTCCTTGTAGGCTAACTTCGTGTATGGATTGACATGCGACCAAAGCTGTTCGTTGAACATTTTCTGCAACTCGATCAATCGACGATCGAATGTGGAATAAGGTTTTGCCGAGGGACCCAGTGCGGATGCTTCAGCCACGCCGTCGCCATCACGGAACTTACGGTAGGTGAGCATGTCCATGTAAATGTAGACGCCTTCGCGCTTGAGGCAATGGATCAAATAATCGAGCCGATCCATGCTGGTCGGATCCAGGCGCTGCGAATCCGGGATCCGTCGACCCCTTGTGAACTGGAACAGGTTGGGTGTTGAGAAGTCCGCGTCCATCTGGTGGAAGCGCACCAGGTTCATGCCGAATTTAGCCAGTCGACGCGCCACCTTTTCACTGTAGGAATGCGATGGAAAACAGGCGGCTCCGTTAAAGTTCGTGCCCCAGAAGCGTCCTTCGGTTTTATCGTCGAACACCAGGCGCGCGCCGTCAACCCCGATGAATCCGTGCCGCCCCGCCGGCTTGTCCCCTTCAAATACGAATGATAAATCTACCGGGGCATCGTCCCATGGCAAAGTGTATGCAATAGTTCTTCGCGTCTCAGTGTGCATTACCATCCTCCTGTTATATTGTTGCCATCGCGAGCCGCAATCATTCCCACGTCATGAGCTTTATCTGAGTTCGTTCTTCAACGTTCCTTGCGTCGCTTCTTGCCAGTCCGGACACCATGAATCCGTACTGCACGCCCGGGGTGGGCGTCCATGAGCTCGGAATGTAGCTTTCCTGCTTGAGGTATGCGCCGGACACGCTGGACTTCAGCTTATGCGTTTGCCCGGGCGTCATCCACTCGTGAGTTGCTGCGTACCAGAACCCGTCCTGTGGAACGAAGACCCACGCATTGCCGGCCATGCTGCCACCTATAGCCGAAGCGGGCGGCCACTTTGAAGTGCCGTCCTGGTCGTAAATTATCAGACTGCCGGACAGGCTGACCTTGAGCTCGCTGGTTATCGCCCATTTGCTCACGTCCGTGTGCAGCCAGACGATGTTCGCAAGGGGTATCTCATCCACAGCCACACCCACCGTTTCCGTAACCTCTTCGCTCTCGATCTTTGTGCCGCCGCCCACGCTGTCAATCAAGCTCTGGCTGTCTTGACTGCTTTCGCATCCGCTGATGAAGAGGGCTGTGGCGCAAGCGTACAGAGCGGCGATGGTGAGAGGTTTGGCGCGATTCATGCATCTTTCCTTTCCGGGTGTTTGCGTCTTCCACTAAAGTGATTTTCAAGAATCTTACATGCTGTCGGGCGCGATGGAAAGCATGAAATGTGTATTTTGTATTGCTTCCACCGCCGTCTCCCTGTACAAAACTCAGGAGCCTCTTGCAGCCCCTTTTTTCGGGGTTTTCGCAAGCGTTTCTCGTATGTTAGCTGTTGCCCGGGAGAAGGGTGAATCATGTCGTTCGTTCCAATTGATATTATTTTCAATATCGCCGTGTTGCTTTTCTGGTTTCGGATGTGGAACCCGGATGAACGTGAAATGCCGCTCAATCCTTACCTGTCGCGGCTTGTGGCTGTAACGCAGCCTGTGCTCGACCTGTTCAGCGTTCTTTTCCGGGGCGCATCACCTGTCTGGACGGCAGGCGCCGCCTGGCTTTTCCTCATCTTTTTCCGGGGGCTGGCGCTGCCGATTCTGAATCCGGAGAGTGCCCGCCATGCGTGGATCTTGAGGTTCGGGTTCGCGGCGGCTTCTCCCGCGCTGCGGCCTGTGGCCGGCCATCTCTTCTACGAGCGAAAGCGCAGGTTTTCCGACTCTTGCCAAC
>CAYWJE010000144.1:0-9229 GCA_964458525.1 uncultured Verrucomicrobiota bacterium | reverse complement strand
AGGAAAGTTCGCCAAGGCAGGATTCATATCCGCGGGGTGAACCGCGGATATGAAACGTCCGTTATCTCGATAGTCCACGGGATGAAATAAATCTTTATCCGGCGTTTAACACGCCGGATAGAATCTTCCTTTGCGTCTTGGCGATTCAAAGATCTTGCTTTCGATGGCAGTTCCAGGACAACGAAGTGCTAATCCCCGGACGAAGCTATCGTCCCAAAAATCGCGCTTGTAAAGAGGCGGATGATTAACCATCATCGATGCCAACAAGGGGGATTTTGATCCGCCCGGTGACAGTGGTTTTTTCGACGGAATCGAATATTCAGACACGTAGCCAATGCCCCATCCTGATCTGGTATGTTACTAACGTATCTTGGAAGGCTTACATCGGCTGGAGATGAAGGGGAATGGACGCGGGGTCGTGAGGTCACTTTGTTGAATGTTGCATCCCAGATTCCAAGTCAATTGTTGGAAATGCAGACTTGACCCCAATTCCTTGTGACCCCAATTCCTTGACCCGAATTCCCATCTTTTAAAATTGCAAAAGGCGGAAGAAAACATAGTTGAGCAAATGGTGTTGGCCACATTATCCCGACCATCAGGTTCCATACGTGTGACAAGCTGGGACGAGCTGCGGTAACAGTCTGCCGGATCAAGGGCGTTTCGAGAGTGTGCGAGGTCGGCGCGGCTGAAGAATGGAGTGGCGGTTGGGACGGATGAATTCATCAGCCGGATCTTAACTTTAGACTTGCCCCCGATTCCCCGTGGTGGAGCTCATCCAATTTCCGGGTTCCTCGCGGTTACAAACTTGTTACACACAAAACCCGGTTTTCATGCGATTATATGTTGCAGATAAGGAAGGGGTGTGTGACTGATGAACGGTCGGGAAGAAAAAAGGGCAGGCAGAAGAATCACGGTGGCGGCGGTCGTGGTCCTGATTGGCCTTGTTGCAGGCAGCGTCTTCCTTGTTGACAGGTTCCTGCATGGAGACAAGACGGCTCCCTGTTACATAGTGCCCGATGAATGGCATGTTTATCTTTCACCAGCGGAAGATAAATGCGCCATCAGGATGGAATACAAGGTCAAGGTCCTCAAGACTGACAAGCAGAACGTATCCATAGTCCCTCTCTTTCCTGAAGGGACCATATTTAAAAAAGTGGTGATGAACGATGAGGATATCATTCCTCTTCAAAAAGACGGCTGGTATTTTGCGGAGATAAAGTGGCCGGGCACATACAGCGTATCTGCCGATATTGACGTCAAGCCGGAGAAAGCAGAAGGCAGTTATACCTGCCGGTTAAAGAAAGCCGAGTTCATCAAGTCCGCCGTTCATATTGATTCCGTTGAAGCGCTTGAACTGAGGATTGAAGGGGTGTCCGACTTTATCACCGGCACGGCGGAAGAAGGGACGCATGGTGTGCTCTTTGCGGGCCTGCTGCAGGATGTGGTTGTTTCGTGGGGCAGGCCGAAAGAAAAAGTCGTGCGCAAGGGCACGGTGAGCATAAAGCCTTCCACGGTCTGGACGATCAAGGAGAACTCGCTTTCCGCAAACACTCTTCTCGAGGCTGCCGTCACGGGCGGAAGCAGGGACAGCGTGAAGATCGTTCTTCCCCGGGGTGCGGACAAGGTGAATGTAGCAAAAGGGGTGGTAAGCGACTGGCGTCTCAACGGAAGTGAATTGGCGATGTTTTTCCAGGGCAAGGTGGCGGGTGCATTCAGTATCAACATCAGCTATGACGTGCCCGGCATAAATAAAGAGACGGTAAAATGCCCGGCGTTGTCCGTTGAAGACGGCAGGATAGAGCCGGCCGGCTTCCTTCTTGTGGTCAATGACACGGCGGGGGTGGTTCTCGAGTCCTCTGTTTCCGGTTTGGAGGCTGTGTCGGACATAGAGGTGTCTGCGGCGGTCAAGGGGCTGGCCAGGAGCAGGCCGCTGTTCTTCTACAGGACGAGGCTGAGGGATGCCGAACCGGTCTTTGATGTGGTCACCAAGGAGCTGTTCCCGATGGTGGACACCATAGCGGACACTTCGGAGAGCCTGACTGTCATCTACGAAGGCGGCGAGGAGATGACGCGGGTTGTATACGCCATAAGGAACAACGGGAAGCAGTTCCTTAAAGTCAGGATGCCCGAAAAGAGCAGGATAATCTCCGTGACGGTTGATAATAAATCGCGCACTGCCTGCGAAAAGGACGGCATCATGCTTATTCAGCTTGAGGATTCGATCCAGACATTAGGCGGGCTGGTTCCGTTTCCTGTTGAGATAATATACTGCAGGCAAGATACGAAGCTGTCGGCGGGGTCAAAGGCCAGAATAGACCTGCCGGAGCTGCCCGATGTTCCAATGGCGACCGTCAGGGCCAACCTGTTCTATCCCGATACCCTGACCATAAAGAAGTATCACAGCAGCCTGGCGCGTGTTGACGACAATGGTCCTGAAGGTTCGCTGTACTTCTGGCAGACGCAGGCCGGGGCGACCAATGGGGCGATTGATTTCAACAGGCGCGTCAACGATCTATGGGCGCGGAACTCGTATGACGTGGGTTATGAAGCTTACAGGCAGAACAGGCTTGAAGACGCGGAGATGTTCCTGGCTCAAACGGCGCAGATAGCGCCTGGAGGAAAACAGATATCGGATGTGTCTGTTTCCCTGCTTGACAATATCCGGGCCGGCAGGGGCGAGATGACGGGGAAGGACAAGCTTGAAAGGGCGAAGATCGCATCCATACAGGGCACGTTGTCCAGCATGAACGCACAGATAGAGGCCCAGCAGTCACAACTGATAACCCACGGGCTGGCCAACATAAAACAAGGTAACGAAGAAGTGGGTGCTGAACTGCTCAAGGAGGCGGAGAAGATGGGCGCCCGGATATCGAACAGGAGCGGATCCACCCTGCGCCAGAAGGCGGTACAGAAATCATATGATGCGGAATTGCAGACGGTGGAAGACGAGCGCCGGAAAAAGGGGGAGCTTGAGAAAACGCTCAGTCTTCTTCAAACAGAAGCCCGGGAGATTGTCAAGGGTGCGCAGGCTGATGAGAATAAGAAAGAAACCGCCCGCAAGCTTGGCAAGGGTCTGTTGATAGCGGCGGACGAGGAGAAGATAGATTCGGCAAATCTTTCCCTTTCGGACGTTACCTGGAGCGATGACCGGGAGCAGCAGCAGGTTTCGGCCGGCGCGCAGGCGCAGACGCTCAAAAACAGGATATTGGATTCGGGTGTGAACGCTCCGGGATTTACAATGGAGAAGAAGCCGGAGAAGGGGCTCAAGGATTCAAATGAAGAACTTGCGAAGAAAGTAACGGTCCTGGGCAAAGCTCTTCAATGGGCCAGGAGCTCAACAGCTCAGACTGATTCGCAGACGGTGGATTATGGCTATGTAAGAGATTCAATATCGAAGAAGAAGGAAGCGATTACAGGGCTCAGGTCAAGATTGGCAAGAAAAGATTCCGCAAACGCTCCGGCGCTTAACGATTACTACCAGGCAGAGCGGGAGATAAGCCAGCTGAAGGAGCAGGCGGAGTCGAGCCGGGTTTCGTTTGGCGGGCTTGATAGAGACCTTAATAATGAGCTGGTCCAGCTGGAAGGAGAGATAAAGGAGCTGGCAGCAGACATTTCCAGCGGCAAGCAGGAGATCAGCAGGGCGGACACGGTGGCAATCAGTGTCACCAACATCATTGATACATCGAACCTTAATGCGGTGAGGTCTTTCGAAAAGTATCTTTACAAAAACTATAGTCCGTCACAACAAGATGGCGGGAAGGATTTCTTCCTGGAAGGCGATTCGCTAAACGTCCGCAATGCGGACAACAAGCCGGCGGAGCTCACAGAGATCGTCAATAAATTTGCGTATAACGACGGGAATGCCGTGAATTTCGCCGGCAGGAAAATGAAAGTTGACGTCAATCATCTGCCGGTCATGCAGGGCTGGTTTACAAACACTGCGGCTGATGGAAGGAAGTACGCCGTCCTGGACGAAGCGCAGTACAGGACCCTCGTGTACGCTGACGCGAACATAAACGGCCGGCAGGCGGCGTCAGGCAACACAGAAGCCAGGGATGTGATAGTCGGAACCAGCAGCACACTGAACGACGCGCCCGTAATGCTTACCGAAGCCGACAGCGGGGGGAACAGGATAGACGTCAACGGCAACGAGGTGTTCCTGGCGCATGATAATTACTATGCGGAAGTGGATGGTGACGGAGTGTCGGTAATCAAGGCGGGTACGGTCCATTACTGGCAGGAAGACAAGGGGCGGGTAAATCTGGACGTGGAACTGCCGCACAATATTGAAGTCCCGAGGACCGGCAGGCAGATATGTTTCGGCAAGACACTTTTGTCGGCAGGCGAGTCGCCTGATGTTGAGTTGGAGTTCAACAATTAAACAAGGAGCAGGGAAATGAACGAAGTAACCGGGGACGAAGAGATGGGCATGGAAGGACAGGTCCACGCGGGCGTGGAGCAGGAGGCGGCCGTGGCGGAAGAAACCATGCAGTATGAGCGTCCGCCGATACCGGAGAAGAAGGAGAAGAAGAGCAGGGGCGGGCGGGCATCCGCTTTTCCATGGCTGATGATGTTGCTCATGATGCTGGTTTGCGGAATCGCGTTCTGGCATACCAGGGATTACTGGATGAGTTATTTCCTGCCGGCTCCGTGGGATGCTCCCTACATGATAACATCGGCGGTGTACCAGGGATCCGACATAACGGAGGACGGGGCGACGTTCAAGGCGAACTTCGCCATAGACATAGACAGTAAGGACGTATGGAAAAAGGTGAAGCTTATTCCGGCCAAGGTGGCGATAATCGATGCCCAGCTTCCCCCGGACGCATATCTCATACTGTCTGACGGGCAGTACGTCATGCTCACAAAGAAGAACGGGGAAATAGACGTGACGCTGACGTATTCAGTGGCGGTTGTGGAAGAGGCGGGTGGTCACAAGATCATGTTTGAAAGGGTGCCCTCGGTGACGTGCATGTTCAAGGCCACTCTGCCGGAAGAGCAGCTTGATGTCACGGTGGCCGGCGCGCAGTCAACGGATGTCGCTTCGACAAACGGTGCGACCGAAGTGTCCGCGGCTCTGCCGGACAATGTGCCAATACAGTTGACCTGGAAGAAGGCGCTTCCGGAACTGCCGAAAGGTCCGCCCCAGTTCCACAGTGAGACAAAGACGCTTATCTCGGTGGCGGAAGGCGTTGTTCTCGGGGAGACCAAGATAGATTTCAGCATACTGCATAATCCCACGTACATGCTCGAGCTCAATGTTCCCCAGAATGTCAGCATCCTTGAAGTTACAGGCAAGGACCTGAGGGACTGGCGCCTTAAGGAAGGCAAAATGACGGTGCATCTTGAGAAGGAAACCACAGGGCTGTATGCGCTCAATGTTAAATACGAGATGTCCGCCGGCATGCTGGACGGGAAGATGGCGGTTCCGATGATCACGGGAGCCGGGGTGGAGCGTGAGAAGGGCGAGATAGGCATAGTGGCGCTTTCGAATATTGAACTGAAGAACGGTGATGCAACCAAGGCGCACCAGATAGACGTCAAGGACCTGCCTTCGGACCTGGTGGGGATGACTTCCCAGCCGGTGCTGCTGGCTTACCGTTATGCCGAGCCCGGTTTTACCGTTACGCTTGACGTGAACAAGCCGAGTGACGTTGACATGCTCCTGTCCATAATCGACAGGGCGCATTTCACGGTGATGCAGACGAGGGACGGCAAGCGCATAACTCGTGCTGTATATAATGTCAGGAACAACAGGAACCAGTTCCTGCGCATCGAGATGCCGGCGGGCGCCGAGTTGTGGAGCGCGTCGGTCGCGGGCAAGGTGAGTCAGCCGGTAAAGGATGAATCGGGCAGGATCCTGCTTCCGCTTGTGCGGTCTCAGGGTCAGAGTGTCAACGCGGCGTTCCCCGTGGAAATTGTTTATGCAGAAGAGGGAACCAAGCCTGATGAGCGGGGCAGAGGTACGACCAGGGTTGAACTTCCTGTATGTGCGGAACCGATAATGAACCTGATGCTGACGCTGTACGTGCCGGAGATGGGGAGGTATGATGATTTCGATGGCACGCTCCACCGGGTGGAGCAGTTCTCGGCATCTAATCAGCCTGTTCACTTGAATCCGGCGGTGAAGGCTGCAATAAATAACCAGGAGCGGCAGGCTGTTATGCCGAACATGGCGCCTGAAGTTGCTGCGAGGGCGGAGCTCGATGTTCAGCTTCCATTGAGCGGCAAAGTGTTCCTGATGGAAAAGATACTTGTGATACAGGACAAACAGTGGTTTTCTTACGAATACAGGAACCTTGGCACATAGGGGGAAGTAATGGCTGGAAAAACCGTGCTTGTTGTTGAGGACGATGCCGCGATAAGGCGCGGCATCGTGGACGCCCTGAAATTCTCAGAATACAATGTCCTTGTTGCGGACAACGGAAATGACGGGATAAGAATGGCGGTCAGGGTCGGATATGACCTGCTGCTTCTCGATCTTGTCCTGCCCGGTCCTGGGGGCCTCGAAATACTGGCGGAAGTGAGAACTTCACGTCCCACGCTTCCTGTCATAATACTGACGGCACGGGGCGACGAGTCTGACAGGGTGAAGGGGCTTAAACTGGGTGCGGATGATTATGTTGTCAAGCCGTTCAGCGTCAAGGAGCTGATGGCGCGGATAGAAGCGGTGCTGCGCCGTTCGCCCGAAAGGCCGACAGATATGGAAAAAATCTCTTTTAAAGGCGGCGTGGCGAACCTGGCACGTGCCGAGGTGCGCTTTAAGAATGGTGAGCGGAGAGAGCTTTCCGAGCGCGAGATGGCGTTGCTCCGCTACCTCGCGGGGAACCGCGGAAGGGCCGTGTCGAGGGATGAGATATTGCGGAGGGTGTGGCGCATCGACCCCGGCAACATAGAGACGAGGACAATAGACATGCATATCGCCCGGTTAAGGGAGAAACTGGGCGATGACTCCGGGGAGCCGGAGATCATATGTACCGTAAGGGGTAAAGGGTATATGTTTGCCCCGTTAAAGGAAAAATCGTGAGAAGTCGCTGGCACGTTTGGTTTCTGTTCATGGTTTTTGTTGTTGCTGTGCTGTCTGCAATGGGCTGGCTATCGGCGCGTGTTGTCAGGCTCCAGGAAGAGAATGTCGAGGCGCGCCGCAAGGCGGCCGTGGAACAGCTGGTGAGGCTCGCGTTATGGAAAATGGATGCCGCCGTTTCCTCGTTGATCCTTGAGGAAAGTTCACGTCCTTATTCCGATTACTGGGCATATAATGTCGGCGGGAATGTCTATGATTATGAGAAAGGCAACAAGATAGCCAACGCACAGCCTTCTCCGCTGCTGAGTACAAATCCTGTTGACAGGAACCTTTATTTCCAGGCCGATCTTGCCCAGACTGGAAAGGGCAAGCTGGTCATTAACTCGCCCCAGGTTATTGAGGATGAGACAGTTTCGGTTGTCGACCCGTTTGCCCAGGCGGTTTCTGCCGGGAACAAGGAACAACTGGGCATTCTTAACGATAAACTTTCAGCCGAAGATCTGAATAAGGCTCTTGAGAAATTCGCTGTTGAAGAAGAAGCATATGTGTTGAACGGAACGGATTCTTCTTCTCTTTCGATAATAGATAATAACGGGCCGATAAAACAGGACAGGGGAGAGATCCAGTCCCAGGCGGCAAACATCGGGCAGGATCAGCAGGGAGCGCAGGCACAGCAGCTGGCTCGTGCTGATGACGAATACAGGGACAGAAAGTCCAAGACAGAAGAGACGCAGAAGAAAATACAGTATACGAAGTCGCGCTGGTATGATGTTGGTAACAGGGTCAACGCGAGTATTGACGGATACGACAATGAAGATGGCAGGAAAAAGGAGTTGGGTAAAGCGTTGCCCGGATGGGACAAGGACGCCGAACTTAATCGAAAAGCGCCGGATACAGGTGTTGAAACGGAACAGGTCGCTATTGATGTGACGCGGATACATGAGGATATAATGCGCCCGATATGGGTGCAGGACCTGTTGATACTTGCCCGCAAAGTACGGATCGACGGGAAATCAACCATACAGGGCGTGTGGCTTAACTGGGACAGTATAAAGAAGCAGCTCTTGGCGGAGGTCAGCGATACTTTCCCTTACGCTGACCTTGTAAAGGCCGACCCGGCAAAGGAGTTCGACAAATCGCGGCTTCTTGCCTCTCTGCCGGTGAAACTGGTGCCGGGTGAACCCGCGAATGCAGTTGTTCTTCCCCCTGCATCGCTGTTCTTTCCGCTTACGATAGCGTGGGTGTTCGTGATCATAGGAGTTGTGTGTGTAGGCGGACTGATAGCGGGGATATCTGTATTGAGCGAAAGAAGGGGGGCGTTTGTGTCGGCTGTGACCCATGAACTGCGCACGCCCCTGACCACATTGAGGATGTACACCGAGATGCTGGCCGAGGGAATGATAAAGGAGGAGAAGAAGAAAGGCGAGTACCTGGAATCATTGAGACAGGAGAGCAACAGGCTGGGGCATCTTGTCGAGAATGTCCTTGCTTACGCCGGGCTTGAGAAAGGTGTCGGCAGCAGGACACTTGAGCCGGTATCCACGGGCGCGCTCATGGACCGGATGATGGGATCGCTCAACAGGCGGGCTGATGAAGTTGGAATGACGGTCCTGATGGATATTTCCGAAGAGACCAGGGAGGTCCGGTTGAAGACGGACGTCATGGCCGTGGAGCAGATACTGTTCAATATGGTGGATAATGCCTGCAAATATGCCTCTCACGCTGAAGACAAGCGTATTCATGTTGCACTCGCAGTCTCTGACGGCAGAATCTATTTCAGGGTAAGCGACCATGGGCACGGGCTCAAACGGAATGAGATCAAGCTGGTTTTCCAGCCGTTCAGAAAGTCGGCGGAAAAAGCCGCCCAGACGGCGCCCGGGGTAGGTCTTGGCCTGGCGCTCTGCAGGCGTCTTGCGCGTCAGCTGGGCGGGGATGTTTCGTACGAAGAGCACAGCGGCGGCGCCTATTTCCTTCTGGAACTTCCGTGTCTCACCTGAATTAAGCAAGGTGTGGCTGATGAGCGGCGGATATGGATTTCATCTATTGTTGAGCTGCCATTCTGTCCGACAAGGAAGAGTATGGTATCGGCTATATCCTGCGTCACCGGGCGGATCAAAATACCCCCCTGCGTCCTGGCAGTTCCAGAACAACGAAGTGCTAGCCAAATGTATTTGAAATTCGTTTTGGTGTAAAGCCGCGTTAGTG